>BPIQ01000001.1:983121-1168121 GCA_026004195.1 Candidatus Binatia bacterium | reverse complement strand
TCCACCCGGAGCGAGAACCCGCAGTCCGGATTGGTACAGACCCAGGCCTTGAACAACACAGACGCCCCTTCCTGGCCGTAGTCCGAGAGCGGGATCAGGACACCGTTGTTGCACTTCTGACACTTCGGAAACTCCATCAACCCCTCCTTATGCCAGCACAAGCACTCGGGCGGCTAAACCCTCCGCTCGCGTTGCCTTATCCCAAAGGCGCGAAATAAATCAAGGCAGACGGCCGTCAAAAAAACACCCTTCCCCCCGGGGGGTGGATTTTTGCCAGAGGGGCTGCGGAGTTGCTAGGGGGAGAGTGCCCCCGCCAGGAATCGAACCTGGACTTCAGGTTCCGGAGACCTGCGTGATGTCCTTTTCACCACGGGGGCCTGGCGCGCGATAGTACAGTCCCGAGCGTCGCTGTCAACATCCGTCGTTCTCAGGGCTGGATCTTTCGACTCGAGGCTTCCCCCGAAGGGGCGTTTGACAGCCGGGGGCGATAAGTGGTCTAAACTCGGTGAGCGCTCCGAGGTGGAGCGTTGTCGTGAAAGGTCGCCAGGGGGGTCGGGAGGAATCCCCCCGCAGGCCTGGAAGGATCGAGTTCGTTGGGTCGCAACCCCCGGCAGGAGCCCCGGGGCCGGAAGGAGCTGCGTCGAAAGCCGCCCCGTCCCGGTTCGGGTCCCGGGTCGGGAACGGTTCCGCGGAGACGGCAACGTACCTTCGTCGGACGGCAGGCCGAGCTGTGCGTGTTGCGCCGTGCCCTGGCCGAGGCGAAGTCCGGGCGGGGTTCGCTTTTCGTCGTGCGTGGGCCTTTCGGAATGGGGAAGACCGCGCTTCTCACCAAGCTTGCGGGCGAAGCGCAGGGACGCGGCTTTCGGGTGTTGCGCAGCGCCTGCGGGGAGTCCTCGTCCCCTCGACCTTTCGACGTCTGGGCACAGCTCGGATCCGCGTGTGTCCGAGAGTTCGGGCAAAAGCAATTCGATCGCTACACTCGACCCTTTGCGCGTGTCCTGGACGCGGTGTTCGGCTTCGGCGGAGGGGAAGAGGGTCGGAGGGGTACCGACCTCTCGGCGGCGCAAGTCCGGCAGGCCATTTCCGCCGTTTTTTTCGGGCTGGCCGAGAGCGAAGGCCCGCTGCTCGTCGTCTGCGAAAACCTCCAGTGGGTCGACCTGTCGTCGCTCCTCACCTGGTGTTTCGTCGCGCCGCAGCTAGCCGATTCGAAGGTCGTGGTGGCGGCGACGCTCCGAACTCCCCTGCCCGCTCGGCCGGACCGATGGCAGAAGGCGCTCGGAGACCTCGAGCGCTCGGGCGAGTGCCTCGAACTCGAGCCCTTCGGGCCTGCCGAGTTCGAGGAGTTCGTCCGAACTCGTTGCTCCGGGTGGGACGACGAACAAACGGCACGGCTTCGCTCCTGGACGGGTGGAACTCCACTGTTCGCCGAGGAGGTCCTGGAAGTCCGAGAACGCAAGGGCTTCCGCGTTCCCGCGCGCGACGCCGAAGCGCTGCCGCACCTCGTCCAGGGCAGGCTCCGTACCTGGGTGCAAGGGCGGCTCGAATTCCTGGACCCGGATTGCCGGGAGCTTTTTCGTCTCGCTGCCGTATGCGGGGAGGCGTTTTCTCCCGAGATACTCGAGGCGCTCGCGACCGAGCCCGGGACGGTGGCTGCGGCACTCGAGACGGCGATGGCCGAGGGAATCTTGCTCCGTGAAGAGACTCGCCCCGGCAGGCTGGTCTTTCGGCACGGCCTGATTCGCCAGGCGCTCCTGCAGGAGGTGCCGGAAAAAACGATTGCGCGAGCTGCACGCCCGCATCGCGGAGGTCCTCTCGTCGTGGGCCGACGAGCGGCGGCCGGACGTGACCCGTGCGGAGGTGGCCTACCACTGCTCGCTGGCGTTGCCCGAAATCGACACGCACCGGCTGGTGGAAGCGCGCGGCAAGGCTGCCGAAGAATTTTCCCGCCACCTGGCGTTCCCCGAGGCCGCGGCCGAGCTGCGCGAGGTCCTGCGCACCATCGCCGCCCATCCGGAGTCCTTCCCCCCCCGGTTGGAGTTCGAGAACCGGCTCGAATTGGCCCGCGCGCTCCGGCGTGCCGGCGAACCCGATGAGGCGCAAGCGGTACTGCGGGAAGCCTGTGTCCTCGCGCGCGGGCTCGAGGAGCCCGAGCTTCTGGCCGTGGCTCTTCTGCCTTTCGCCACCGGGATCGATGCGGGACAGGTGGATGCGGAGAAAGTGGCATGGCTCGAGTACGCGCTCGACCGGCTTCCTCCGGAACGAGAGGACCTCAGGAGCCGACTCCTCGCACGGCTGTCGTGGGAACTTTACTGGTCGGGAGATGCCGAACGGTGTCTCGCCTTGAGCGACGAAGCCCTCCGCCTTGCTCGGAAGAGGGGGGACCGATGGGTACTGGCGCAGGTGCTCTCGGAACGGTGGTTTTCTTCGTGGGGAGTCCTGCCGGTCGGGGAACGGCTCGAGCTCTCCGAGGAGCTCGCGTCGCTCGCGCGCTCGCTTGCCGACCCGGAGCTCCTGAGCCGTTCCTACCATGGTCGGGTCGTCGACTTTCTCGAGCTCGGCATGGGCCAACGCCTGGCTTCGGAAATCCGGGCCCATGCGAAAGACCCACTCATGCGGCGGGAGCCCGTGCACGTCTGGCTCGCTGCCATCTGGAAAACCACGCTTTCCCTCTTGCGCGGCTCGTTCTCGCGAGCCGGGGAAGATGCGCGGGCGGCCCTGGAACTCGGAAAAAGGGCCGAGCCGGACAACGCAGCGCAGGCGTTTTTCGCGCACACTTACCTCCTCGAGCGGGCACGGGGTTTCGGCGAGCCATTCCGCGAGGGGATGGAAGCCCTCGCGCGGGAATGCCCCCCGGCGTTGCTCGTTCCCGTGCATGCCGCCCTGGCCAGCGTGATGGCGGAGAGCGGCGAAAAAGAGAAGGCCCGGGAAGCCATGGAAGTCGCTCTCGGTTCGGGGCTGGAGCGCGGCGTGCTTTCCATGAACTGGCTCCCCGTGCTTGCGAACCTGGCGGAGGCGTCGTGGGCTCTCCGGGAGCGGCGGCACGCCGCCTCGCTTTACGCACGTCTCGAGCCCGCGCGTGGCCGCAATGTCGTCCTCGGGCCCGCTCTCGGAACCCTGGGACCCGTCGACCTCTACCTCGGGCTTCTCGCGACGCTCGCGGGAGGGTTCGACGAGGCCCGCGGTCACTTCGAGAAGGCAGGCGCTCTCGCCCGATCCCTCGGTTCACCGCCGCTCGTGGCGCGCGTTCACTGCCTTTTCGCCGAAGCTCTTGCCGAGGCTCGCCCGGCGAACTGGCAAGAGGAAGCCGGCCGCTCGGCGGAGCGCGCTCGCGTGACCGCCTCTCGGCTCGGCATGAGGGCAATCGGGGCGCGTGCCGAAGGGGTTCTCTCCGGGTTGCGTGCCCCGCGTGCAAGCTCCCGGGCTTCTCCGGAGGACGAAAGGGTCCCCAATCTCTTCGCGCGGGAGGGCGAGCACTGGAGGGTCGTCTACGAGGGAGTGGCGCTCTACGTGAAAGACCGTAGGGGGATGCACTATCTGGCGCTTCTCCTCGAAAACCCCGGCCGCGAATTCTACTGCCTGGACCTCGTCCAGAGGGTGTCGGGGAGTGCCGAGAGCATCTACGACCCACCCTCGACCCAGCCACAGGTCGACCCGACGGCTCGAAAGGCTTACCAGGGTAGACTACGAGACTTGCGGGCCGAGCTCGCCGAGGCGGAAAGCGCGTCGGACCTGGGACGGCGGGAGTCCGCGCTCGAAGAGATCGGCTGGATCGAGGACGAGCTTTCCCGATCCGCAGGGCTTCGGGGACAGAGGGCCGAGGTCCCTTCGGCGCAGGAGAGGGCTCGGGTCGCCGTGACCAAGCGTATCCGGGAGGCGATCCGCGAAGTGGGAAGGCAACATGCGGCGCTCGGGTTTCACCTCCGTACGACGGTCAAGACCGGAGTCACGTGCGTCTACGTGCCCCCGCCCGGATCCCCGATCGCCTGGCACACCTAGCTCGGGGTTCCGGGCCCTTCTCGCCAGCCCCGAAGCCTGCTCCGGAGGGGCTCGACTTGCGGCGCGAAGCCGCTAAGAAGAGCGAGAAAGCGCGGCTGTGGCCCTTTCGATGGCTCTCTTCCACGCGGACGTGCGTCCCCGAATGGTGCGAGAAAGAAAGACCCCTTCCCGGATAACGGCCCGCGGCGGGCGGATCGTGACGCTCGCGCCCGCCAAGGTGAACTTCTGCCTGCACGTCCTCCGGCGACGCCCCGACGGCTACCACGATATCGAGTCTCTCGCCGCTCCGATTTCTCTCTACGATCGGATCGAAATCCGCCCGACCCCGGGCAAGAAAATCCGCATTTTCCCCGACCCCGAGGGGAGCGTCCCGCAGGGCCCCGAAAACCTGGCGTGGAAGGCCGCGTCCGCGCTGTTCGAGCGGTTCGGCACGTCCTTCGGTCTCGACATTGCGATCCGCAAACGGATTCCCGTGGGTGCGGGGCTCGGGGGAGGAAGCAGCGACGCGGCAGCGGTGTTGCTCGCCGTCTTGCGTCTTCTGGGAACTTCGATGCGCGCGGAGGAGCTCCACGGCCTGGCCACGCGACTCGGGGCGGACGTGCCGTTCTTTCTCGTGGGCCGTCCGGCCGTGATGCGGGGGATTGGCGAGCGGATCGAGCCCTTTCCGGGGTTTCGGCGCCGGTGGCTCGTCCTTGCGTGGCCCGGCTTTTCCGTGTCCACGGCCTGGGCCTACCGGCTGTTCGACGTTTCGTTGACAAAAACCCGACACCCCCATAAGATTTCGCGGTTGTCAGGGACTCGGGGCCCTGCGCGGGAGGTTCTGTCGAACGACCTCGAGGCCGTCGTGGTTTCGGTCCACCCCGAGGTCGTGCGTCTCAAAGAGGAACTTCTTCGGCTGGGGGCCGGAGGGGCGGCGATGACCGGCAGTGGCCCGGCGGTCTTCGGGCTTTTCGAAAACAAGGGAGCAGCGCAAGAAGCAGCACGACGTTTGAGGAAAAGGGGAGTGTGGGCGCGTGCCGTGCACACGCTCGGCTCGCCCCGTGGTGGGCGGTAGCCAAGCTGGTAAGGCACCGGACTTTGGATCCGGCATTCGAAGGTTCGAATCCTTCCCGCCCAGCTCGTGAAGTCCCGGTCGCTCTCCAGGAGCCGAAGTGAAGGATCAGTTGCAGGTGTTCACGGGGAACGCGAATCCGGCGTTGGCGCGGGAGGTCTGCGCGTACCTGGATGTCCCGCTCGGGAACGCCCAGGTCGGGCGGTTCAGCGACGGCGAAATTTCGGTCCGGATCCACGACAACGTGCGCGGCGGGGACGTGTTCGTCATCCAGTCCATGTGTACGCCTGTCAACGATAACTTGATGGAACTCCTCCTGATGATGGACGCCTTCCGGCGAGCCTCGGCCTCGAGAATCACGGCCGTGGCTCCCTACTTCGGTTATGCGCGACAGGACCGCAAGGTCGACCCGAGGGTGCCGATCAGCGCGAAGCTGGTGGCCGACCTGGTCACGGTCGCGGGAGCGTCACGGGTTCTCACGGTGGACCTCCACGCCGGGCAGATCCAGGGCTTCTTCAACGTGCCCGTCGACAACCTCTTCGCGACGCCCGTGCTCATGAAGTACGCGGGCCAGAGGTTGCCGCGCGAGAACGTGTGCGTCGTCTCGCCGGATCCGGGCGGGGTGGAGCGGGCCCGCGCCTTCGCCAAACGGCTGAACGCGGGACTCGCCATCATCGACAAGAGGCGCACGCGCGCCAACGAGGTCGCGGAAATGCGGGTGGTCGGTGACGTAGCCGGCCAGGTGGCGGTCATCGTGGACGACATCGTGGACACCGCAGGCACGCTCGCCGCCGCGGCCGATGCGCTGGCCGAGGCCGGGGCGAAAGAGGTTCTGGCCTTCTGCACCCACCCGGTCCTTTCGGGTCCCGCCGTCGAGCGTATCGAGGCTTCGCAGCTCTCGGAGGTCGTCGTGACGAACACGATTCCGCTCCGCGAGAACGGACGCAGGTGCGCGAAACTCAAAGTTCTGTCGCTCGCTCCCCTCATCGGCGAGGCCATTCGCCGGACCCATCACGAAGAATCGATCAGCTCGCTCTTCGAATGAGCAGCGAGGAGGACGGGGATGGAAGCAGTCGAAGTCCAGGTCGACCGCAGGGAAAAGACCGGAAAGTCGGAGGCCCGTCGCCTTCGGCGTGCGGGTCGTGTCCCGGCGGTTTTCTACGGCCCCAAGACGCCGGCCGTTCCGATCTCGGCCGACCGGTCGGAACTCCTGCTGAAGGTTTTGCGCCTCGAAGGCGCCCACCTGCTCAGGTTCCGGTCGGCTCACCCCGAGCTCGACGGCCGGGTCGCACTTCTCACGGATCGCCAAACGCATCCGGTCACCGGGGAGCTTTTGCACGCGGATTTCTACGAAGTGGATCTCACGGTGAAGATCGAGGCCATGGTGCCACTTCACTTCGTCGGGCGCCCGGTCGGCGTGGTCCGCGACGGAGGCATTCTCCAACCCGTCCGCCGCGAGGTGGAGGTGTTCTGCCTGCCCATGGACATTCCCGAGTACATCGAGGTGGACGTATCCGGTCTCGGGATCCACGAGAGTCTCCACGTCGCGGACCTGAAACTGCCGCCGGGTGTGGAAGTGCGCGCCGACACCAACTTCACCATCGTCACCGTCCTGCCGCCCACGGTGGAAGAGGTGAAGGTGGAGGAGGTTCCGGAGGTCGCCGAAGCGGAGGTCGGGGTCGCCGGAGCGGAGGAAAAGGCGCCGGAAGAAAAGCCCGAGGCTTCGGAGGGTTGAGACGAAAGCCGTGGGTGCTGCATGTGGACGGTCATCGGTCTGGGAAACCCGGGGAGGGAGTACGAGGGGACGCGGCACAACGTGGGTTTCGAGGTCGTGGAACTGCTCGCGCGACGCCACGCGGCGAGGTGGGATCGGCCACGCAAGGGCTGTCGCTGCGCGAGCTTCGGTCGAGGAGAAAAGCGAGTTCTGCTCGTGGAGCCGCTGCGTTACATGAACCGCTCCGGGGAGGCACTCTCGGAGCTTTTCGGAGCCGACCTCCCCGAGCTTTCGAGAACGATCGTCGTGCACGACGACCTCGACCTGGAGCTCGGCCGAGTCCGCGTGAAGCGGGCAGGCGGTGCGGCAGGGCACCACGGGGTGGAGTCCGTGGCCGGTTTCCTGGGCCCGGACTTCGTCCGCGTGCGCGTCGGGGTAGGGCGCCCGGAGCCGGGCCAGGATGTCGTGGGGTTCTTGCTTTCCCCGTTCGAAGCGGATGAAAGACAAGTGATCTCGGAATCCTTGGACAGGGCCGCCGATGCCGTCGAGGCGATCGTGGACCTGGGTCTGGAGGCTGCCATGAACCTTTACAACCGCCGCACGCCCGCCTCGGCGCCGGAGGAGGCCCGGGCGGCAAGGGAGGAAAAGCGTTGACTCGAGAATACGAGACGTTGTTCGTCCTGCATCCGGAGCTTTCCGAAGCGGAGGTCCGCGAAGCGATCGAACGTACGCGATCGACGATCGAGGGCATGGGGGGAAGCGTCGTGCAGGTCGACGAGTGGGGGATTCGGGAACTCGCTTATCCGATACGGAAGCAGCTGCGTGGCTACTACGTCGTCGTGCAGTACACGGGAGACGGAAAACTCGTCGAAGAGATCGATCGCACGATGAAAATCTCGGACCGCGTGTTGCGACACCTGACCGTGCGCCGGAACACCAAGGGGTCGCGCGCGATCTCCGGCGGACACCGGCCGGAGGCCGAAGAACGGCCGGCGACGTCCGGTTGAAGGGGGAGTCATGGCAAAGGGACGCAAGGGTAGGGACGACGAAAAGGTCGTCTATCGCAGGCGGGGCCGAAGACGTGTCTGTCGCTTCTGCGCCGAGAAGCGGACCGAGATCGACTACAAGGATGCCCAGACCCTCGCGAGCTTTCTCACGGAGCGGGGCAAGATCGTGCCGAGTCGGATCACGGGAACGTGCGCCCGCCACCAGAGACAGCTCACGGTGGCCATCAAGCGGGCGAGGATCGCGGCGCTTCTGCCCTTCACGGTGGTGAACGTCTGAGGAGGTTTCCGTATGGAAGTCATCCTGAAAGAAGAGGTGCCCTCGCTCGGCTCCATCGGGGATATCGTCGACGTCAAGCCGGGGTTCGCCCGCAACTACCTCTTCCCGCGAGGGCTTGCTGTCAGGGCCGACCCGCGCAACCGGAGAATGCTCGAACACGAGAAGCGCGTGGCGGCGGAAAAACGCGACCGTGAAAAACGCCGCGCCGAAGCGCTCGCGGCGAAACTTTCCGCGGTGCGGATCGAGATCCGCGCGAGGGCCGGCGAAGAGGGAAAACTCTTCGGTGCCGTGACGAACAAAGACGTCGAGGAAGCGCTCTCGCGCGAGGGAATCTCGGTGGACCGGCGGCGTATCCTCCTCGAAGACCCCATCAAGGCGCTGGGCGAGTACGAAGTCCCGGTGCACCTGCCGCTCGGGGTACAGGCGAAAGTCAAGGTGGCCGTCCTCCCGCACGAGTAGAGCCGGCATGCGCTTCGGGATCACGACTCCGGTCGTCACGCTGGTCCCGAGGACGCATGCATCCTGGGAGGAAACCGCCGGTCCGGAGCAACTCCGCACGATCGCTCGTCGAGCCGACGAACTGGGCTACCACCACCTGAGTTGCAGCGAGCACGTGGCGATCCCCGTGGACGTAGCGGGGGTGCGAGGGGGGCGATATTACGACCCCGGTACGACGTTGGCCTTTTTCGCCGCGATCACCGAGAAGATTCGCCTCCTGACGCACGTCCTCGTCCTCCCGTACCATCATCCCCTCGAGGTGGCCAAACGCTACGGCACGCTCGACGTGTTGTCGGGAGGGCGGCTCATTCTGGGAGTGGGGGTCGGAAGCCTGGCCGAAGAGTTCTCGCTCCTCGGCGTCGACTTCGCGGGACGAGGACCGCGCTACGAGGACGCTCTCCGGGCGCTCAAGGCGGTATGGGGGCGGCGTCTTCCCGAGTACCACGGGACGCATTTCCGGTTCTCGGGCTTCATCGTCGATCCCGCGGCGCCGAGAAAAGACGTGCCCATCTGGGTCGGGGGCAGGTCCCCCCGGTCCCTGAGACGTGCTCTCCGCTTCGGGGACGGCTGGGATCCCTTCGGTCTCGGCGCCGACGCTCTCGAAACGTTGCTCCGGCGGGCACGAGACTGGCCCGAGTGGGCCGAGCGAGCGGCCCCGTTCGATCTGGCGCTGAGCCCCGAACGGCCGCTCGACCTCCGCCACGCGAAGGGAATCGAAGAGGCGATCGCGACCGTCGAGCGCTACCGGCGCATCGGCGCCACCGTTCTCAACCTCCGCTTTCGCCACGCGACGCTCTCCGAATTCCTCGAGCAACTCGAAACCTTCGCCTCGAAGATCGCCCCGCGGTTTTCCGGAGCTCCGTGACCGCCGGTACCTCGCCCCACGGCGGTGTCTTCGTGCGGGAGTGTGTCCCGGGAGGGCCGCCGGCCCTCGCGAGGTCGACCTGCCGGGGAGTACCGGCTCCGGGCTTTCCCACGCCCGGTCCGAACCAGGGTCGGGCACCGTCCCCGCGGTGCTTCCGGGCACGGCTTGTTCCGGCGGCCGTTCCGCACTAGCATTCCGCTCATGGCGCAGGAATACAGAATCTTCGGGGCGGAACTTTCGCCGTACTCCGTCAAGGTCCGGTCGTACTTTCGCTACAAAAAGATTCCCCACCGCTGGATCGTGCGGGATCTCGCGGCGATGGCGGAGTTCGAGAAGTACGCGAAGCTGCCGCTCATTCCGCTGGTCGTCACTCCGGAGGACCGAGGACTCCAGGATTCGACGCCCATCCTCGACGAGATGGAAGCTCGATTTCCCGAGCCCTCGATCCACCCCCCGGACCCCGCGCTGGCCCTCCTTTCGGCCATCGTCGAGGAGTACGCCGACGAGTGGGTCAACAAGCCCATGTTTCACTACCGCTGGTACTACGAGCCCGACCGGCAGTCGGCCGCGGTACGGATCGCGCGAACCATGGCGCCGGGGACCGACGGGCAGGAACTCGAGCGGATGGCCGAGTCGGTCCGCGAGCGGATGGTACCCCGTCTCCGGTTCGTGGGGTCGAACGAGAAGACCAAGAGCACCATCGAGCGTTCGTTCCTGCGGCTTCTCGACCTTCTGGACCCGCATCTCGGGCGCCACCCCTACCTGTTCGGGGGCCGTCCCTCGCTCGCCGACTTCGGCCTCGCCGCTCAGCTCTACCAGTGCGCGAGCGATCCGACGGCGGGGGCGGTGATTCGGGAGCGGCATCCGGTGGTCCTCCGCTGGATCGAGCGGATGCTCGACCCCGAAGCCGAAGGCGAATTCGCGACCTGGGACGAACTCGAGTCGGGGCTCCTGCCCCTTTTCCGCGGGGAAATCGCGCCGGTGTTCGTGCCCTGGACGCTGGCGAACGAACGAGCGCTCGCCGCAGGGGAGAAAACGTTTTCCGTCGACCTGGAAGGCGAGCCCTTCGAGCAGGAGGTCCAGAAGTATCACGCCAAGTCGCTCGGGATGCTTCGACGCCGTTACACCTCGCTTCCCGACAAAGCCCGAGCGGACCGGCTCCTCGAGCTCACGGGCTGCGCGGCGCTTTTTTCTTGACTAGGTCGCCGGGGGGCCGGCCTGCGCTCGCAAGCTTTCCTCCAGCCGCTCGAGGTCCCGGTCGGAGAGGTGAAAGTATCTGGCCTCGGGATGGTGGAAAACGAGCGCCGTGACCGAGCTCTCCGGGTCCATCATGAAGCCTTCGGTCAGTCGGACGCCGATCGTTTCCTCGACGCGGAGAAGCCGGAAGAGCGTGGCCTGGTCCTCGAGACGCGGGCAGGCAGGGTAACCGAAGGAAACACGCACCCCGCGGTACCGAACCTGGAAGAGGTCCTTGAGCGTCGTCCCCTCGGGATCGGGGAAGCCCCACATGGCACGGATTTTCCGGTGCAGGAGCTCCGCGAAGCCTTCCGCCCCCTCGATGGCCAGGGCCTGCAGGATGTGGGAGCGCAGGAACTCCCCCCGGGCCTTCCACTCTTCGGCGAGCTTCCGCACGTCGGGTCCCACGGTCGTGGCGAAAAGACAGACGTAGTCCGCCTTTCCGGCGGAACGAGGCAACGTGAAGTCCGCGAGACAGAGGTAGGGAGGTCGGGATTGCCGGCCGAAGTGGAACCGGGCCAGGACCTCGGCTCCGTCCGGGCTTTCGAGAACCAGGGTGTCGCCCTCCGAGTGGGCCCGGAAGAATTTGTACACCGCTCGGGCGCGGATGCCCGGATGAGCGATCATGGCTTCCTCGACGGCCTCGACCTGGGCCCGAAGCTCGCTGGCGCGCGGATCCCCGGCTGCCAGCGCTTCCTCGAACCTGCCCTTGAAGCCCAGGTGCCGGGTGTAGAGCATGACGGGGTTGATGTAAGAAAACACCTCCTCCAGGTCGTAGTCGTCGATGACGTGAAGTTTCAGGTCCGGGGGCTCCGGTATGTCGTGGTCGTGGCGGATCGCGGGTGCTCCCCCGGGTGACGGTTCCGGTTCCCGGGGAGTGGCGGCCAGCGAGCGGCGGAGTTCTTCGGTCTCGCGTTCGAGCCGTTCTTCGAGTGCCCGACGCCGTTCGGGGTCGAAGAGCTGGTTGGCGAGCTCGAGCCCCGTCATCGCATCCTTGGCGTAGACCACGAGCCCTTCGTACTCGGGAGCGATCTTGAGGCGGGTAAAGCGGTTCGAGAGAGCCGCGCCGCCCACCAGGAGCGGACAGCGAATGCCGGCAGCCCGGAGGTCCTGCGCCGTGACCACCATCATCTGCGCGGATTTCACGAGGAGCCCGGAGAGCCCGATCGCATCCGGGTGGAATTCGGCGTGCGCCCGCACGAGCTCCTCGGGCGGAACCTTGATGCCCAGGTTCACGACGCGGTAGCCGTTGTTGCTCAGGATGATCTCGACCAGGTTTTTTCCGATGTCGTGCACGTCGCCCTTGACGGTCGCCAGCAGGATCGTTCCTCTCGCGGCCGTCTCCGTTTTTTCCATGTACCGCTCGAGGTAGGAGACCGCGGCTTTCATCACTTCGGCCGACTGGAGGACCTCGGCCACGATCATCTCGTTGCGAGCGAAAAGCCGTCCCACCTCGTCCATGCCGCGCATGAGGGGGCCGTTGATGATTTCGAGTGGCGTACGGGTCCGGAGGGCCTCTTCGAGATCCTCGACGAGCCCCTCCTTCGACCCCTCGACGACCGCGAGCGCGAGCCGCTCGTCGAGGGGGAGGTTCCGTCGTTCTTCGAGCGTTTTCTTCGGGGCCTTCCGCGAGAAGTGCTCGTGGAACGCGCCGATCGGGTCGGCACCCCGCCACCACAGGAGATCCTCGGCGAGCTTGCGTTCTTCGGGGGGGATCGACGGATAGCGCTCGAGCTTTTCCGTGTTCACGATGGCCACGTCCAGGCCGGCCTGGACGCAGTGGTAGAGCATCACCGCGTTCAAAACCTCGCGCCCGGCCGGCGGCAGGCCGAAAGAGACGTTCGAGATGCCGAGGATCGTCTTGCAGAAGGGGAGCTCTTTCTTGATCAGGCGTACGCCTTCGATGGTCTCGACGGCCGAGCCTTTGTAGGTCTCGTCTCCCGTCCCGGCGGGGAACACGAGGGGGTCGAAGAAGATGTCCTCGGGCGGCACTCCGTACTTCTCCGTGAGGAGACGGTACGAGCGCCGGGCGATCGCGAGCTTTCGCTCGCGCGTGACGGCCTGGGCCTGCTCTTTGTCCTCGTCGATGCAGCCGACGACGAGGGCGGCGCCGTATCGCCGTGCGAGGGGTACGACTCGCCGGAAGCGTTCTTCCCCTTCTTCGAGATTGATCGAGTTGACGATGCTTTTTCCCGGAACCAGCTTGAGGGCCTCCTCGATGGCTCGCGGGTCGGTGGAATCGATCATGATCGGGACCTTCACCTTCTTGACCAGGACGGCAAGAAAGCGGGTGAGATCCTCCACCTCGTTCCGGTCCGGGTCCTGGAGGCAGACGTCCAGGATGTGCGCACCGCGCCGGACCTGGAGCCGCCCGATTTCCGCGGCTTCTTCGAGACGCCCCTCGGCTACGAGTTGCTTGAATTTTCGACTTCCGAGGACGTTCGTCCTTTCGCCGACGAGCACGGGGCGCGTGCTCTCGTCGACCGTGACCACTTCGATGCCGGACACGACCGTTCTCCGGAGCGAAGAGGGCCGCCGGGGCTTTCGCCCGTCGACCATCTGGGCCAGGAGCCGGATGTGCTCCGCCGTCGTCCCGCAGCACCCGCCGACGGCGTTGAGCCATCCCTCCCGCACGAACCGCTCGACCTTCCCGACGAAGCGCTCGGGCGTCTCGTTGTACCGGCCCTCCTCGTCCGGAAGACCGGCGTTCGGCATGCAGACCGTGGGAAAGCGGCAAATGGAGGCCAGGGTGCGCAGGTGATCCGTCATGAAGTCGGGTCCCGTGGCGCAGTTGAGCCCGAACCAGAGAAAGTCTCGATGGGCGAGGGAAACGTAGAAAGCTTCGATGTCCTGTCCGGCCAGAAGGGTTCCCATCGTCTCCACGGTGCCCGACACGCCCACGGGGACTTCGACGGCGAGTCGCGAACAGGCTTCCTCGATACCGACGAGCGCGGCCTTGGCGTTTCGCGTGTCCTGGACGGTTTCGAGGAAGAGAAGGTCGACCCCGCCCTCGATCAGGGCTTCGGCTTGTTCCCGGTAAGCGAGGACCAGCTCGTCCCAGCTGACGCCGCCCGTCACGGAAAGCGACTTCGTCGTCGGTCCCATCGAACCGTACACGAACCTCGGCTTTCCCGCCGAGCTGGCCGCGTCGGCCGCTTCGCGTGCCAGGCGGGCCGCCGCCCGGTTGATTTCGGCGGCCTTCCCTTCGAGGCCGTATTCGGCCAGCACGACACGCGTCGCCCCGAAGGTGTTCGTTTGGATCACGTCCGCTCCCGCGGCGAGATATCCCTGGTGGATCGAGCGGACGGCGTCCGGTCGCGTGAGGACGAGGTGTTCGTTGCACCCTTCGAACGCCGGACCGCCGAAATCCTGGGCGGAGAGTCCGAGGTTCTGGATCGCCGTCCCCATGGCACCGTCGAGGACGAGGATGCGTTCCTGCAGCAGGTCGCGGAGGAAACGGCGGCGTTCTTCGGGGTTCTTCATGGCTCGCGGGGCGTCGTCCCGGCGTTCAGGCGCCGCTCGCGGACCGCCGGGGCTCGGTCCTTGCGCTGTCCCCGTCTTCGATCCAAATGAGATGGGCTCCGCAGTGCAGGCACACCGCGTCGAGATACAGGATCCCCCGCACGCTTCCGAGGGGCAGACGCTGGTGGTGTCTCTTGCCGGTCGAGTCGACGCAACTATGGTGAACCATCTTGCCTTCGCCCGAAATAGGCGTTTCCTGGGGAGGGGCGAGCGGCGTATAGGTGACGATTTTCGGCACTCGCTCGGCCTTTCGAGCGTATTCTGGGAGAAGCTCCGCCGGCTTGCAAGGGTAGAAGGCTTCCCCCGTTTCGCCGTTCGTTCGAGAGGTGCCCCCCGGTGAAGGTCGTCACTCCCGAGGCGGCGGTCCGAGCCATCCCGGACGGGAGCCGGGTCCTATTGCCCCACGGGGCCCTGGACCCCGTGGTCCTCTACGACGCTCTTCGCGAGGAAAGCCCGAGGTTCCACTCGCTCGAGCTCCACTTCGGCTTGCACTTCGGGACCTACTCCTTTCTCGAGCCACCGTGCCCGAACTTCCGTTACGTCACCTGGCAAGCCACGCCGAGGCTTCGTCCCCATCTCCGAGAGGGACGCGTGGAGGTTCTGCCACTGCGCTTTCGCGACGTCGTGCGGGTATTCTCCCCGCGGGGACCGCTACGGCCCGACGTACTCTTCCTGCAGACGACGTTGCCGCGCCGCGGTCGGGTGAGTCTCGGAATCTCGGTGAGTGTCTACCGGGAGCTTCTCCGCTCGACCCCGCTCGTGATCGCGGAATTCAACCGGAACATGCCTTGGACTTGCGGCGCCAGCGAGGTCCCTCTCGAGGACATCGTTCTGGCCGTCGAGTCCGACGCCCCCCTCTGCACCTACGAAAGCAGGGAGCCCGACGCGGCCGAAGAACGCGTCGTGGAGCAGGTACTGCGTACGTTGCCGAACCCGTGCTGGCTGCAGGTCGGGATCGGGACGATTCCGGAAGCGGTCCTGGCGAACTGGAGCGGTCCCTCCCTGCGCGTGCACTCGGGAATCGCGACGGACGGCCTCCTCGCGGCGGCTCGCAGGGCGCGGGACTACCGGGCGTTCGTCGGCGAGGTGGCGGGGACCCGCTCTCTCTACGACTTCGTCCACGAGAACCCCCGGATCGAGTTCCGTCCCACGGACTGGATCCACGACGTGTGCACGATCGGAAGGCTGGACCGGTTCGTTTCCGTGAACGGAGCGGTCGAGGTCGACCTGCAGGGTCAGGCCAACGTGGAGTCGGTCGCGGGGGTGCCCGTGAGCGGGCCGGGTGGCGCCTTGGAGTTCGTCGAGGGGGCCTGGGCTTCGCGAGGCGGCCTGTCGGTCGTGGCGCTGACGTCGACGACCAAAGACGGAAAGCGGTCCAAGATCGTTCCCTTCCTCGAAGCAGGTACGCCCGTCGCGATCCCCCGCTTTTGTGTCGACGCCGTCGTGACGGAGTTCGGGGTGGCTCGTCTTCGCGGGCGGACGCTCCTCGAGCGGGCGAGGGCACTCCTGCGGATCGCCCACCCGGATTTCCGCGAAGAGCTCGCCGCGGCCGCCTCGGACCGGTTCGGTCGCGTTCAAATCCTGTAGCGTTGCAGGAGCTGGCGGGCGATCACCAGCCGCTGGATTTCGTTCGTTCCCTCGCCGATGATCATGAGGGGGGCGTCCCGGTAGTACCGTTCCACGGGGAACTCCGCCGTGTACCCGTACCCGCCCAGAACCCGCATGGCTTCGAGGGAAACTTCGTGGCAGGCTTCGGAGGCGAAGAGTTTCGCCATGCCCGCTTCGAGATCGCAACGCTCCCCGCGGTCTTTTTTGCCGGCCGCGTGATGGGTGAGCAGCCTGGCCGCCTCGATCTTCGTCGCCATGTCCGCGAGCTTGAGCTGGATAGCCTGGTGCTCGCAGATCGGCTTTCCGAAGGTTTCCCGTTGCTGGGCGTAGCGGATGGCGCACTCGAACGCCGCCCGTGCCACCCCGACGGCGCGGGCCGCGATGTTGATCCGCCCCACCTCGAGCCCGCTCATCACCTGCCGGAACCCCTCTCCCTCGACGCCACCGACGAGGTTCGCCGCTGGAACGGGATGATCCTCGAAGACCACTTCGCAGGTCTCGATGCCTTTGTAACCGAGCTTCTCGATGTCCCGGCTCACGACGACGCCCGGCCCTTTTTCGACCACGAAGAGGCTGATTCCCCGGTAGGGAGGGTCGGCATCCTTGTCGGTCTTCGCCGCCGTCGCGTAGAGGGTCGCCGTCCGGGCGTTGGTGATGAACATCTTCGATCCACGGAGGATGTAGACGTCTCCTCGGCGGGTGGCCGTCGTGCGGATTCGCTGGACGTCGCTTCCCGCGTGGGGCTCGGTGAGGCAGAGCGCCGCGCGGTGTTCGCCGCGCGCCATCGCGGGCAGGTATCGCCGTTTTTGTTCCTCGGTGCCGTGCGCGTTCAGGATGAAGGCGAGCATGAGATGGGTGTTGAGGACGCCCGAAAGGCTCATCCAACCCCGACAGAGCTCCTCGACGACCATGGCGTAGGTGGTGTAATCGAGGCCGAGCCCCCCGTATTCCTGCGGAATGGTCGCCCCGAAAAGTCCGAGTTCCTTCATTTGCTCCACCAGCGCGTGGGGGTACTCGTTGCGGTGCTCGAGATCGCTGGCGACGGGGATGACCTCTTTTTCGACGAACCGCCTCACGGCGGCGACGATTTCCTCTCTCACGTCGGCGGGCGTGCTCATGGCTTTTCTCCGAATTTTTGACGGGCTTGTCCCACGTTTGCGGTCCAATCGCAACACGCGCCCCGCACGAGCCCGCGCCCCCGCGGCCGCTCGAGGCGCCGCGCTCCGGCAGGCGGCGGTCGTCCTGGTTCTGCTCCTCCCTGCGATCTCTCCCCGGACTCCGCGTGCGGCGTGCATCGCTCGGGAAAGTTCCCGGGTTTTCCTCGACCCCGCGGCACCCCGGGCCGTGCGGGACTCCCTGCTTTCGCTCCCCCCTGCGCCCTCGGAGGAGTCGGAGCGTCTCGTCGTGGCGTCGACGAGCTTTTCTCACTTCGCGTCCCTTCTTCGCGGGCGGCGTGGGTTCGAGGGGCGGGAGGTGTGGCTCTGGGGTAGCTGGCCGTCCTTTGCCACCGCCCGACTCGCCGCGCTTCTGCGCTCCCGCAGCCGAGCACGCGAGACCGTCCTGTGTCCCGCGGACGTACCGCTCGCCTCCTTTCGCTCCGCGGTCGTGCGAGGAGGACCTCCGCCCCCCGGTTGTGCGCGGGGTTCGGCCGGGCTTTCGCCGTGGTCGAAGGCCATGGTCGCGATGGCCGACTGGACCCTCCGAAGCTCCGTGCCCTTCGAGGCGCTCGGTTGGCTTTTGCTCGTGCCGTTCGCGGCTGCCGTCGTCGTGGTGGCACGGCTCGTCGTGGGACTGGATTCTTTCGGTACGTTCGCCCCCGTGATCGTGTCGCTCGCCTTCGTGGCGACGGGCGTCGTGGCGGGCGTCGTGATGTTCGCCCTGCTCGTGGCCGCAGGTTCCCTGCTTCGAGCGGTGCTCCTCCGCTTCCGTCTCCAGATCGTCGCCAGGATGGGGATTCTCCTGGTCTGGATCGCGGTCTTCATGGTCGTCCTGGCGGGACTCGGGACGCGCTGGGGCGGCGAGGCTCCGGCCAGGGGGCACGTCTTTCCGATGCTGATTCTGGCGAGCATCGTGGAGAACTTCAGCGCCTGCCAAGCCGAGTTCGGAACCGGCGAGGCTCTGCGCCTGGCCGCCAATACCGTGTTGCTCTCCGCCTTTTGTGCCTGGGTGGCGCTGGCGGCGGGGCTCCTGTACGCCGTTCCCGTCTTTCCCGAACTCCTGGCGACGGCACTCGCTTGCGAGTGGCTCTGCGGTCGCTGGACGGGTCTCCGGCTTCTCGAGTACTGGCGTTTTCGAGCGATGGGGCTCGAGTCGTGAAAACACTCCGGAGCGCGGTGGGCCGAATTCGCGCCGGGACCGCCGGCCTGAACTACCGAAACCTCGAGCTCCTGCAGCCGCTGAACCCGGCTGCGTGGTGTCGGGTGGCGGACCACAAGAGACGCACGAAGGAAGCTCTCGCTCGCGCGGGAATTCCCGTCGTGCCGACGCTCGCCTCGGCCCGCAGCCGCAGGGATCTTCCCCGCCTCTCGGAAGAAATCGACCGACGCTGCTCTTTCGTCTTGAAGCCGGCGGTGGGAAGCGGGGGGGAAGGCGTGCTTCTCGTGACGGGTCGCGAAGGAGGCCGATTTCTGGGAGCAGGAGGGAAGAGTTTTTCCGCCTCCGACCTCCGCGTGCGGGCGCTCGACATTCTGGGCGGAGCCTTCTCGGCGCACGGAATCCCGGGCGAAGCTCTCCTCGAACCCCTTCTCCGCAACCCACCGGCTCTCGCGGCATTCTCCCCCGGAGGGCTCGCGGACGTGCGCGTGCTCCTCTACCGCGGCTTTCCCGTGCTCGCCATGCTTCGACTGCCGACCAGCCGTTCTCGGGGGCGCGCCAACCTCCACGCCGGAGGCGTGGCGGTCGCTCTGGATCTACCGTCGGGTCGGACGCGTCGCGGCTGGAGCCTCGGGAGACCCACCGACCGCCACCCCGACACCGGAGTTGCGCTCTCCGGTTACCTCTTGCCGAAATGGAGCGAGCTGCTCGAGCTCGCGACCCGGTCCCACGACGCACTTCCCCTCGGCTTCGCGGCGGTCGACCTCGTGCTCGACGAAGAGGAGCGCGCGGTGGTTCTCGAGGTCAACGCGAGGCCCGGGCTTTCGGTCCAGCTCGCGACCCGGCAGGGACTCGTGGAGCTCTTGCGCCGTTTCGCTCCGCTGGTGCGGGAAGGCCTCTCCTGGCGGGAGAGGCTCGAGACGAGTCTTTCTTTTCTGTCCTAGCCGGAGCGGCCGTCAGCGGTCGCCGCGACGCAGCGCCTCCTCGAGAACTCGGTTGAGCGCCTTCGTCCTCGCTTCGCGGACGATCATGACGTTCCGAATCGCCTCGCGGCAGCGCTTCTGGACCGACGCCGTCCCGACCACTTTCCGGAAGAGCTCCTCGGCTTTGTCGCCGTGGTCGGGTTCGGCGTAGGCGTGTACGGCGAAGTTCTTCACGTCCATTCCGTAGTGTCGCTTCAGGCCCTCGTAGAGGACGCGGGCGTAACCGGACCTCGCCGCGAGCCGTTCGCCGGCGAATCCGAAAACCGCGAGCCCCTCTTCGTAGGAGCGGCGCACGTAGTAGAGCATCGTGAAGGTGGTGGCGATCGTCTCGGGCAGGGGAACGTAGGACTCGAGCTCTTCGGCCGAAATGCCGAGCTGCTGGCACCACTCCCACTTCATTTCCACGTGGTTCGGGTCGCGCAGGTAGCCTGCCTCGTCCGCGAAGTTCTGCGCCCAGTGCGCGAAATGCTCCGAGTCCTCCATCGTGAACGAGTAGACGTCCGGGGCGTTCGCGATGAAGCAGGCGAACTCGGGCGTCATCCATCGCCCGAGGTAGTAGTACTCCTTGGCGACTTGCTTGACGACGGAAAGCGGGGCCGTGCCGTTCCCGATCGCCGGCGTCACCTCGTCTTTGGTCACCATGATCTCGGCGATCATCCGGTCGAGATCTCGCAGGTACTCGTCCGGATCCATCGGACGTTCGATCTCACGGCTTTTGATCACGTTCTGGAAAGCCCTCTCGCTCATCGCTGGTTTCTCCGTCCGGTCGGGGTCCCTTACCGCTAACACGACGCCACGGTAACTGTCCAGCGGCCTTCGGGTGGCTCTCCTGCGCGCCGGGCCGTCCTTGACTGTCTTTTTCTCGGCGTGGTAGCAGACGGCGATCTCGGTTCCCGGCCGAAGCGGCCGGAGCGGGGAAGGGGTATGCGTCTGAAAGACAAAGTTGCCATCGTCACCGGCGCGGGGCAGGGGATCGGTCGCGCCTACGCTCACCGGTTCGCCCGCGAGGGAGCGAAGGTGGTCATCGCGGAGCTCGACGAAAAGAACGGGAAAAAGGTCGAGAGGGAAATTCGGGACACGGGAGCCGAAGCCCTGTTCCTACCGACGGACGTGAGCCGAGAGGACAGCACGAAGGAAATGGCGGCCAGGACCGTGGAGCGCTTCGGGCGGATCGACGTGCTCGTGAACAACGCCGCCATTTTCTACGGACTCGACCGCGAGGACCACTCGCTCGCCTACTTCAACAAGGTTCTGTCCGTGAACCTGACGGGCGTGTGGCTCTGCATCCGTGCCGTCGAGCCGTACATGAAGCGGCAGCGAAAGGGGAAGATCATCAACCAGTCCTCGACGGCCGCGTACATGGGGAACGTGGGCATGATCGACACTTCCGATCCCGACCGGCCCTCGCCGCCTTTCCATTACAGCGTCGCGAAGATCGGTGTGAGCGGCCTCACGAAATATTTCGCGGGAGCGCTGGGGCCCTGGGGTATCAACGTGAACGCCATCGCCCCGGGCGTCACGATGACCGAAGCGACCAGGAGCGTGGTGCCCGAGGACATGATCGCTCTTCTCGTCGCGGCCACGGCTCTCAGGAAGCCGCTTCAACCCGAGGACCTGACGGGGGCCGCCGTGTTTCTGGCGTCGGAAGACAGCGACATGATGACCGGGCAGGTGCTCGTCGTCGACGGCGGGATGATCATGCTCGGCTGAGCCCGGCCGAGCGGAGGAGGGGCGCCGACGCCGTCGCTTCTCGTCTTCCGCGGGAGCTGCGGTGGCCTCGCCCGGCCTTCGCGATGCGATGCTCGCGCCCGGGCAAGGGCCCCTCCGGCCCGGAGGTAGAGCAGGGGTTTTCCTCGGGCGGTCGTGCCCGCGCTGGCATTTTCCGCGGGCCCGATCGGTGCTAGATGAACGAGTCGGGATGACGAACGCCGCAATCGCGCGCATGCTGCGCGAGATCGCCCTCTACCTCGAGATGGACGACGTTCCGTTCAAGCCGAGGGCGTACGAAAAGGTGGCGTACACGATCGAGGCGCTCGACGAACCCCTCGAAGAGATCTACCGCCGCGGCGGCCTCAAGGCCCTCGAGAAGCTTCCCGGGGTAGGGAAGGGAATCGCCGAGAAGCTGGAAGAGCTCCTCCGGACGGGCAGGCTTTCCTATTACGAGGAGCTGCGGAAAAAGTACCCGGTGGACGTCCTCGACCTGACCTCGATCGAAGGGGTGGGGCCCAAGAACGTCAAGGCGCTCTACGAGGCGCTCGGAATCCGGACGATCGCGGACCTCAAAGCGGCGGCGGAAGCGGGCAAGATCCGAAACCTTCCGCACTTCGGGGAGAAGAGCGAAAAGAAGATCCTGAAGGGTCTGGAATTCTGGGAGAAGCGAACGGGGCGGTTCTTGCTCGGAGCGGTGCTGCCGCTTCTCGAAGAAATCGCCGCCAGGCTCGAGCGCTGCGGGGGAGTCGAGAAGGTGGCCATTGCCGGATCCGTGCGGCGCCGCAAGGAGACCGTGGGGGACGGAGACCTTCTGGTCGTGGCCTCGAAACCGGACGCCGTGATGGAAAACTTCGTGCGCATGCCCGAGGTCGTCCACGTGTACGGTCGAGGCCAGACGAAGACGATGGTCCGACTCGACAACGGCATGGACGTCGATCTGCGCGTGGTGCCGGAGGAGAGCTTCGGTGCGGCGCTCAACTACTTCACGGGCAGCAAGGACCACAACGTGGCGCTCCGAAAGATCGCGATCGAGCGGGGGCTCAAGCTCAACGAGTACGGTGTCTTCCGGGGAGAGAAGCGGATCGCGGGGCGCACGGAAGAGGAAGTCTACGAAGCCCTGGGTCTCCCGTACATCCCGCCCGAGCTGCGGGAAAACACGGGAGAGATCGAGGCCGCTCGAGAAGGAAGGCTGCCGCGCCTGGTGGAGTACGGCGAGCTTCGCGGAGACCTCCAGACGCAGACCTCCTGGACCGACGGGGCGAACTCGATCGAAGAGATGGTCCGGGAGGCGCAACGTCTCGGGCTCGAGTACATCGCGATCACCGACCACACCCGGAGCCTCGCGATGACGCGGGGTTGCGACGAGGCCAAACTGCGCGAGCAGATCGCGGCCATCCGGGCGCTGGATCGGAAACTCCGGGGTATCAAGGTGCTCGCGGGTGCCGAAGTGAACATCAACAAGGACGGCACGCTCGACATCGCCGACGAAGTCCTGGCGGAGCTCGACGTCGTGGGGATCGCCGTTCACTCCCATTTCCAGATGTCGCGCGAGGAGATGACGCGACGGATCGTGCGCGCGATGGAAAACCCGCACGCGGACATCCTCTTCCATCCGACGGGCCGGGTCTTGCAGAAGCGGGAACCCTACGACGTGGACCTGGATGCGATCCTCGAAGCGGCCAAGCGTACCGGTACGGTGCTCGAGATCGACGCCTACCCCGAACGGCTCGACCTGAAAGACGAGCACGTGAGAAAGGCCGTGGCGGCGGGAGTCCCCCTGGTGATCGACTCCGATGCCCACAGCGTGCACCAGCTCGCCTACACGCATTACGGGGTGGCGACGGCCCGTCGCGGGTGGGCGACGAAGAAAGACATCCTGAACACGCGGCCGCTCGCCGATTTCCTGGCCGCGCTGAAGGACGGGAAAGTCGGCGCCAAGAAAAGGCGGCGCGCGTGATTGAAATCCGACGCGCTGTGTGTCACGACAACTACGTAAGGCGGCGTACCCAAGTGGCTAAGGGAGAGGTCTGCAAAACCTCCATTCAGCGGTTCGAATCCGCTCGCCGCCTCTTTTCCAGCTCCCCGGCCGCGTCGTCTCGCGGCTTTTCCCCGTTGGCTCGCCGGTAGCGCAGGCGGATCCTCTCCGGCACCGAGCGAACCGCCCGTCGTTCCGCATTTCGAGGGGTCGCGGAGGACCGTTCGGACTGCGGGTTCTTCCGAGGCGCTCCGGAATTCCCCGCAAGCAACCCGGTCGCCGTGCGGTCGGGTGAGCGAGAGCGCTCTTCTTGCCGCGAGCTTTTCGGGCGAGTCCACGACCCGTGTGATACGCCGCAAGGCCGGCAAATTCCTCCCGGTTCGTTTCGTCGCTCGCCTTCCGACTCCGGCTTGGCAGACGGGGAGGACGGCTAGCGCAGAGACTGCGGGGCAGTCCTTCTCGGCAACGGGGGCATCCGCTCACGCCGGATTCGTGCCGGGGAGGGGATTCGAACCCCCACGGGGAAGCCCCCAAGGGATTTTAAGTCCCTTGTGTCTGCCAGTTCCACCACCCCGGCCCGGCGCGCATCCTACTCCCTTTCGGAGCCTAGGGAAAACCGCGGAGAGTGTGTTAGAAACCCTCCGGGCGGCTGTGCGTTCGACACGGTAGGATGGCGGAAGCGGGTAGAATCACGCTGTTTCTTTCGGCCCTCTCGGGCGGCGGGGCACAGCGGCGGATGGTGACGCTGGCGAACGGCTTCGCTGCGTCGGGGTACGCCGTGGATCTCGTACCTGCCGTGGGAGAGGGCACGTTCGCAAAAGAGCTCCGGGAAGAGGTCCGCGTCCTTCCGCTCGACGCCTTGCCGAGCCGTCTTGCCGCGGCCCGGCGGAAAAAAGGCCTCTCCGTCCTCGCAGCCGTGCCGAGTCTCGCGGCCTACTTGCGACGCGAGCAACCGGCCGTCGTTCTCTCTACCTCGAATCCCGCCAACGTCGCGGTGCTCCTCGCCCGGGAACTCGTGCGTCCGCGGATTCCCGTGGCGATTTCGGTCAACGTGTTCTTGTCCGTGGCGCTGCGCGCGCGGGGGCGTGGGCTTCTCCGGCGGCTCGTCCTGGCGACCTATCCCCGGGCGGATCGCATGCTTGCGATTTCCTCGGCCGTGGCGCGAAACCTGGCGGAACTCTTTCCGAACTGCCGGGAGAAGCTCCGCACGGTGTACGTTCCCGTGGACGTGGCCCGGATCCAGGCTCTGGCCGAAACCGAACCGGAACACCCGTGGTTCGAGGAAGGCGGCCCGCCCGTGGTGTTGGCCGTCGGCAAGCTCAAACCCCAGAAAGATTTCCCGACGCTCCTGCGGGCTTTTGCTCGCGTCGGGAGGCCGGCCCGGCTCCTCGTCCTGGGCGAAGGGGATCTCCGCGACTCTCTTCTGCGCCTGGCCGAGGACCTGGGCATCGCCTCCCGCACGAGCTTTCCGGGTTTCGTGGAGAACCCCTTCCCTTTTTTCGCTCGCGCGAGCGTCTTCGTCTCCACCTCTCTCTGGGAAGGCTTCGGGAACGCCGTGGCCGAAGCCCTGGCCTGCGGGTGCCCGGTCGTGGCCACGGACTGCCCGGGAGGCACGAGGGAACTCCTCGACGACGGGAGGTACGGAGTCCTCGTTCCCGTGGGCGATGCCGCGGCCGTGGCCCGCGCGGTGGAAAGCGTGCTGGATGCGCCGCCGGATCGTGCGGCGCTGAGGGCGCGAGCCCGGGAGTTCGCGCCCGAGAGGATCGTGCCGCGCTATCTCGAGGTTCTCCGGGAAATCCGGCGGGCCGCGGCGTTCTCGGAGCTCGAAGCGCGATGAACGTGTTCCGGGAAAGCCCGAACGGCGCGGAAGGGGCGTCCGCTGCGGGCGCGGCGAGGCACGTCGCCGTCTTTCTCTCCGAGCTTTCGGGCGGTGGTGCCCAACGCCGCACGGTAACCCTCGTGAACGGGTTTGCGGCGCGCGGCATGCGGGTGGATCTCGTCCTGGTGCGAGCGGCGGGCCCGCTCCTGGGTGAGGTTTCCCGAGAGGTGCACGTCGTGGAACTCGAGAGCGTCTGGGCTCGCCGGCCTCCCTTCTCGGCGTTCCGGCGGGGGCGGGTGCTCGCGAGCATCGGGGCTCTGGCCGACTACCTCCGCAGCGTGCGACCCGACGTCCTCCTCTCGGCGGCGAGCCACGTGAATCTCGCCGCCTGTCTCGCCTACCGCCAGGCCCGGGTTCCCCTCCCCCTCGTTCTTCGGGTGAGCAACCACTTGAGCCGTTCTTCGTGGAACCTTCGGAGAAGTCCGAGGCTCTTGACTCCGATTCTGGCCCGCGAACTTTTCCCGTCCGCGGCTGCCCTGATTGCCGTCTCCCGGAGCGTGGCGGACGACCTGGTGCGGGTCACGGGCCTCCCATCCGAGAAGGTCCACGTGATCTACAATCCGGTCGTCGACGAGCGCCTTTTCCGGAAGGCGCGCGAGATGCCCGACCACCCGTGGTTCGCGGATTCCCGCATGCCGGTCGTGCTGGGCGCGGGTCGCTTCGTCAAACAGAAAGACTTTCCGACGCTTCTGCGCGCTTTTGCGCGCGTGCGACGCGAGCGCCCGGCGAAGCTCGTCGTTCTCGGGTCGGGAAAGCCCAGGCGGAAGGAAAAGCTCGAGAAGCTCGCGGCCAAGCTCGGAATCCGCGAAGACGTCGACTTCCCGGGATTCGTCGAGAATCCCTACGCGTACATGGCACGTGCGTCCGTTTTCGTCCTTTCCTCGGCTTGGGAGGGGTTGCCCGGAGTTCTGGTCGAGGCCATGGCTTGCGGCTGTCCGGTGGTGGCCACGGACTGCCCCGGCGGTTCCGCGGAAATTCTCGACGGGGGACGTTACGGTCCTCTCGTGCCCGTGGGAGACGACCGGGCCATGGCGCGCGAGATCCTGCGGGTTCTCGAGTCTCCGCCGCCGCGCGACTCGCTCCTCGAGCGGGCTCTCTGCTTCGAGGTGAACCGGCAGGTCGACGCCTATGTCCGGCTTCTCGACCGGGTGCTGCTCGAGCACCGAGCAGGGGCGGGAGTTGGCTCGGGCCCGCCCCTCAGGCGGGCATCCTCGGCCTAGAGTCCTCCGAGGCGGCGTGTTCTTGGCCGAGGGCGGCGCAGGTTTCGCGAAGCCAGCGCAGGGTAGCTTCCTCGTCGTCGAGAATCGTCAGGAGAAGGGATTTCGTCTCCTCGTCTTCGATCAGGTTTTCCGCCACCCGTCGCAGCTCGGCGAGCTTGTTGCCCGCTCCGCCGAGCTGTGCCACGGCCCCCTGGAGCTTCTGGAGGTCCGAAACCGCTTCGGACCGTAGCGCCTCGCAGGCCTGCGACCGGACCGTTTCCGGAATCTCGGCACGGCACTCGCCGCCGAGCTCGCGAAGCCGCTCGGCGAGGAGCTTCGCGTGAGCAGCTTCCCGATGGCAAATCGTCCGGAGGCCTCCCCGAAGCCCGGGGAGTTTACAGTGTTCCACCCAGAGCCCCACGGCCTCGGCACCGAAAGCTTCCGCGGCACGGTACTCGTCGAGCAGGTAGAGGAGCATCGAGCGCTCGTCGGGAAAGCTTCGCCCGTCGTACTCGAGGGGCTTTTCCCCCGCACCGAAAATTTCCTCGAGCTGTTCGGCCAGGGTGTCTTCGTCGATGAGGCCCCTCCGGTAGACGCGCAAAAGCCGCCTCACTTCTTCTCGTTTGCTGCCGCCCGCCATAAGGAAATCCTCCTTTCGTCACGGTTTATAGTCCGCGTGGCCTGTCCGTGACAACCGCCGACCGCTCCTGGCAACCCGGCAGTCTCTTCCAGGCGATCTTCTCCGAAGGAGTCCGCGAGGGCCCCGCGGCAGTGCGAAAGCATCTGCTCGTGACCTTGACGGGGCATGGAATTTGCTGCGAACGGCGCCCGGTGACGCCCATGGCCGACCTCTCGGTCGAGCGTGCTCTCGAGGCCGGGGAGCGGGAACCGCTGCGCACGATTCTCCTGCTTTTTTCTTCGGCTCTCTCGTTCTTCGGAGCGCTCGGTTTTCTCTTCCTCCTGCTTTTCACGGCCCCCGGGGAAGCGGCTCTTGCCTGGTACGGTACCACGGCGCTCGCGGCCTTCCTTTCGCTCTCGGGGATCGCGAGCTTCGTTCTGGCCCGAAAGGGCGCCCTTCGGCCGGCTGCTTTTCTCCTGGCTTGCGGCCTCGTCACGACCGGCACCGGGGACCTCGTGTTCCTCGAAGACATCGAAGGGGTCGCGGCGATCATCTATTGCGTCGTCGTGGGGCTCGTCGCGCTCGGCATCGAACCCCGGCAGTGGCTTCCGTTCGGGGCGTTTTTCGGCGTGTGGGTGGCTACCGGAACCCTCCTCCACTACTTTCCCGTGGTCGAGCAGTTGCGACTTCCCGAGAACCTGGTCGTGGTCTTCACGGTCGGCGCCATGACGCTGGGGCTTTCCTTTCCGGCGCTCCTGTTCTGGGTCTTCCACTCGAGCCTTGCCCGCTCCCGGCAGGAAGCCTGGCAGTTGGCCGAAAAGGCCCTCGAGGCGAGTCGGGCGAAGACCGAGTTCCTCGGAGCGATGTCTCACGAGCTCCGGACCCCGCTGAACGTACTGCTCGGTACGACAGAAATGCTCCGCGAGGGGGCGGGGGGCGAGCTTCCCGAGCCGGCGCTCGGGCTCGTCGGGAAAATCGAGAAGTATTCGCGCGAGCTTCTCGCGCTCGTCGAAAATGCGCTGCAGGTCTCGCAGATCGAAGGCGGGGGCCTTCAGGTGCGCTCGCGAGGAGTTCGGTCTGCCCGAGCTCCTCGAGGAGGTGCGCGCCGTCGCCGAAGCCATGCCCAGGAGCGACGGCGTCGAGCTCCGCTGGCAGCTCGACGTACACGAGCCGATGCGGGGTGACCGCGTCAAAACGAAGGAAATTCTCTACAACCTCGTCGGGAACGCCTTGAAGTTCACGCGAGAGGGGTTCGTGGAGACGCGTGTGCGGCAGGAAGGCCCGACGGTGGTTTTCGAGGTCGCGGACACCGGAGTCGGGATCCCAGAAAGGGACATTCCCTTCCTCTTCGACTCCTTTCGCCAGGGCTCGGCATCGGGAAGCCCCCATGGCGGCTTCGGCCTCGGCCTCTACATCGTGCGCAACCTCGCGCGGCTTCTCGGGGGGGACGTCGACGTGACCAGTACGGTCGGTGTGGGAACGACGTTCCGGGTGCGCCTGCCGGTCAGGTACCCGAGCTCGGCCGAAACGGGAGGGACGCGCCCCGATCCTCCTCGGCTCGGGCCGACCCCTTCGCCTCGTTTTCCGTCTCCCGGCCCGGCCTCGGAGCCGCGAGATCGAGGTGCTTGGCGAGGATGGGGGAGGCGAGTTTCAGGACGGTCACGGGGAGCGCGCTCGTGAAGCTGTATCGTTCGGCTTTCTTTCCCTCGACGAAAGCCGTGACGACGCCGAAGTAACGGTCGCCGGCGTAGAAAACGAACGCGGCCGTCCGGTTGAGCGCCCGCGAGCGGATTTCTCCACCCCAGCGGTTCACCTTCTTCAGGCGATTGTCTCCCGAACCCGTCTTACCGCCGAGCGGTACCGTGATGCCGTCCGCGGTGCGCAGGGCTCCGGCGAGTCGCCGCGCCGTACCGGCCTCCACGACATCCCGAAGCATTTCCCGCAGGACCCGAGCCACCGTGGGATGCAGAACTCGTTCGGACCGGCGGACCGGCTCGAGGACGGTTTCGTACGGTGTTCCCTCCGCGAAACGGAGACGGGTGAGTCGGAGCGAGGGTTTTCGCGAGCCGTCGTTCACGATGATGCCCATGAGCTCCGCGAGCCCCGAGGGACGGTCCGACGAGCTACCGATCGCGGTCGCATAGGACGGAACGAGCCGGCGGAACGGGAAGCCCAGCCGCCGCCAGTATGGTGTCATGCGCTCGAAGGCGTCCCCTTCGATTTTCGTGCGCAGGCGCCGGTTCTGGGCCGACCGGTTCCTGGTCTTGTAGATCCAGGCGTAAGCCTCGCGCCGCGCCCGGGCGCTGCGAAGAAGAAGCTCCTTCCACTCGACGTGCCCGCGCGTGTACCGCTCGCCCGCGACCCAGACCTCGAGCGGATGTCGACCGAGGAGGTACCCGTAGTCCGCCAGGGTGAACCGGGCATAGGTCGTTTCGAAGGCGCGCCTTTCCCGCGGGGTCGGTCGGACCTTCCACCGATCGAACCAGCGGTCCAGAGTCCACCCGTGCTCGCCGAGCCGCCACGCGTGAAAGAGCACGGCGGTCGATCGCCCGTCGATCCTTCCGCGGAGGAGCTTCTCGACCACGGCGTCGCCTTCGAGATCCCGGTACCGGACGTAGAACCGACGGAGAGTTTCCCGCGATTCCTCCTCGACGATGTCGTCCAGCATTTTCCGCCGAAGAGGGTTCGAAGGGTCCCGGAGGACGGCTTCGGCGTCGTAGGGAAGCCGCGCCTTGTGGTACGCGACCAGGTCCCGCATGAGGCGGATGAAGACGAGGTTCGTCGACTTGAGGAAGGCCTGCCGTACCGAAAGGATCCTGCGGTTGTCGTCTCGGTCGAAATTCCGGAAAGCGTGGACCCCTCCGCCCGTGAAAAAACTCTCGTACGGGCTGGCCGAGTAGCGGCGCTCGAGAGCCGCATCCAGAAACTCGCGGAGCAATGCGTTCGGGTGGACCTCGAGATACTCCGCCGCCCACCGCGTGAGCCGGTCGCGAGCCGTCCGGCGCTTTTCCCGAAGAGAGATCGGGTCGAGCCGCGAAAGGTGCGTGTGGAGCTCCGCCATGATCTCGAGGTAGTGCGCCAGGGTTCGCAACTTGGCCGTGCTTCCGAGCTCCATTTTGATCCCGTCGTTCACGTCGAACGGGCGGTCGAGGTTGTCGGCCTGGGCGCGGAGCAGGTTTCCCCGCGGCGTGGCTTCGTAGAGCAGGATGCTGTAGACGACCTCCCGGGGGTCTGCGCCTTCGAGGAGGTGTTTCGCGTCGAGGCCGTGCGCTTTCACGAACTCGGGATCTCGGAACTTGCGCAAGAACTCGGCAAGTTCTTCCTGCAGGGCCACGTCGATGGTGCTGTGGGCGGTGAGATGCAGGCGGTCGAGCTCGTAGAGGCTCGGGACCCCGAGCAGCTCGAGCAGCGACACGCGTATGGCATTGACGGCCTTCTGCTGCACGAACGACGGGCGCGGGGAAACCGGGGCGCGCGGGAGGAAGCGAAGCCGGACGCGGAGCGCGGCCTCGGCGAGCTCCGGGTCGAGAATTCCCTCTTCGCGCAGGGCGTGCAGCAGCCAGTCGACCCGAGCCTCCAGGGCTTCCCGGTGCTTTCGGAGGTAGTGCGTGGGCGCCCGGGTCGCCGCCAGAAGCGCGAGGACGTGTTTGAGGGCGAAGGCCTGGCCGGAGTCGGCTCGGGGTCGCGGAGCGTTTCGAGTACGTCGTCGAGTTCGAGGCCGAACCAGGAATAGAGGCCGTCGCCCAGGCCGTAGAGCTCCCCGTACCCGGGGGCTGCGGCCAGGGGAAGCGTGTTGAGGTAGTCGAGAAGGATGCGTCGCCGCCAGCCTGTCGTGTCCTCGCCCGTTCGGTAGGCCTTGAGGCTCGCTCCGACGATCTGACGGAACTTCTCGGCCACCGACCCCGTTCGGCCGTGCGGCGAGTGGCGGTACTTCTCGAGCTGGACGGCGAGCGTGCTCCCGCCTTCCGGCCGCAAAGAGAGACCGAGCATGCGCCCGAGGGTCGTCAGCGAGGCGCGGGCGAAGCGGTCCCACTCGACGGCAGGATTGGCGCTCGGGTGCGTGGGGGCCAGGAGCTCTCGGTTTTCCATGTAGAGGAGGCTCCGGACGAGAAGGGGAGGGATGTCTTCGAACGAAGTGAAAAGCCGCTCTCTCGGCATGCCCCGGTAGACGAGCGTACCGGTCCGGGACCGTATCTCGAGGCCGACGGCCGGCTCCTCGTCGAAAGGAGGAGAAATTCCGGCGGCCACGAGCTGGGCGAGTTCCGGGGACATTTCCGACTGTGCCGTGACCCGGAAGCCGCGTTCCTCGAGTCGGGATCGAAAACGGGGAATCTCCGTGTAGCCCCGACGTTCGTCGAAAGGACCCCCTCGGGGATAGGCGATTCGCGAGCTCGGACCCGACCGGAGTTCGAAGGTGAGGCGTTGCGCGTACGTCGAAAAGAGCCGCGCCTGGATCGGAGAAGTCTCGAGTTCGTAAGCCACGAGCGCACCCACGCCGACCGCGCACGCGAATTCCGCGGAAGCCACCGCCCACCGCACGATCCGGCCGAGCGCCGCCGCCGCCGCACGGGCCGTTCTGCGCCCGAAGGAAGTCTCCCCGAACAAGGTGTCGGCTGCGGGCGGCGACAACTCGGGAAGCATGGCTTTTTCCACTTTATCAAAAACCGGACGGGGCACGCCAGGCGAGACCCGAGTTTCCCCGCCCCTTTTCGCCTCCGGCAGCGGGCAGAAAGGGTCCGGATCGCCGGGCTCGGGGCGGTGTCCGGCCGGAATTCGGCGGTCGGTGGGACCTCCTCGGCCGGATGGCAAGCCGGAAGTCTCGGGATGGCCCGCAGGTCCGGGATTGCCGGACGCCTGCTCCGCGTGCCTCGGCTTCCCGCCGAGTGGCTTCGCGACCGTGGGCTACCCTACGATTCCCCGTGCTTGCCTGCGCCGTATCCGGAAAAGGAGGAATACGAGTAGCGGCGCCACCCAGCCGCTACCCGACGTGCGTGCGAGCTGGCAGCCTTCCTTTTCTTTCCGCACGCAGATGGTTCCGACGACCTCGTCGCACTCTTCCTCTCGGGGTTCCTCTTCCGTCCGCGTGGGGGTGGGCGCGCCGGCCGGGCGCGTCCGCGTCGGCGTAGGGATCGGTGTCGGTCGTCGCGTGAACGTGGGGGTGGGGCCGCTCACGCCGCCCGGGGCGAGGCAGCTCTCTTCTTCTTCGGAGGCGCAGTCGGCGTCGTCCACGCAAGAAAAGAACTCGAAATCCCCCGAGAAGCACACCCTGCCCGTCGAAACACAGGCTCCCGAGCCGCAGTGAGCGTTGCGGAGGCACGCTACGCCTTTTTGCTCTCCCGAGTTCGCGTCGCAGACCCTCTGGGTGGCCGTACAAGGGTCGCCCGGAGAGCAGTCGGTGTCGGACTCGCAGAAAAAGCCGTCGTTCGGCCCGCCGTCGCACACGTTCTGCGCCAGGACACAAGCCCCCGCCGGGCACTCTTCGTCGAGTTCGCATGCCTCGCCGTCCCTCGGACCGGCCGAACAAACCGTCACGAACGGTAAGGGCTCGGCCGGTCCCCGGCAGGTCCCGGCTTCCCCTTCTTCCGGTACGCAGTCTTCGTCCACGACGCAGGCGAAGCGATCGAAATCCCCCCCGAAACAGAAAAGCCCGTTCGCGATGCAACTCCCGCCGGGGCAGTGCGCGTCGCGGACGCAAGCGAATCCGCGGTTCTGGCCGCGGTCGCAGACCCTGGCCGTGAGCGCGCAGATTCCGCCCCCGCAGTCCGCATTCGTCTCGCAGAAGGCGCCGTCCTCCGTACCGCCGTTGCAGACGTTCTGCCCGGCCAGGCACGCCCCGCCGGGGCAGTCGGAGTCGAAATCGCACTCCTGCCCGTCGTTGACCCCTCCGGAGCAGAGAAAGCCCGGCGCGGCGAACGACCGACCCGGAGCGAGAACGAGGAGAAGGGTCGCACCGCACCCGAGCAGAAAGAGCTTCGGTGCCCGGCGCATCCCTTTTTGCTTCCTAGGGAATGCCGCCTTTGTCAAGGGAATTTCACCGGCCGAGGAGCCTCACGAGAGAAACGATGTCCGCTGCCGATTCGCGCCCGTCCACGTTCGCGTCACCGCCCACACAGCGCGCATAAGGACCCTCGCTCACCGTGGCCGCGAAGTCGAAAAGCACCGCGAGAAGGCCGTCGAAATCCGCCGCGGTTACGGTCCCGTCGCAGTCGATGTCTCCGCTCTCGCCGGGCCCGAGGTAGCCCAGGTCGAGCCGGTAGAGGGGCGCTCCGGAAGCGGCCACGACGACCAGAACCATCTCGGCCGATTCGCCCCGGAACTCGTCGAACGTCGGATGGCTCAGAGCGTCGATCCGAACTTCCTCGGGTGATTCTCCGGGCAGGAGAGACGCCACGGGGTAAGCCTCGAGGTCGCTCACGAGATTCACCCCCATCAGCAGGTCGGCATCGCCGCCGGTCATGGCCAGGGCTACGACGAAGCCCACCGATCCGGGGACGACCTGCGAGACGTAGTAATCCACGGAGGCCGGAAAATCTTCGGGTCGGCTCGACCCGAAAACCTGTTCTTCGGCTCCTTCCGGACCGAGGGGGCACGGCGCTTCGAAGCTACAGCGACGCGGTTCGCGCCCGGAGCAGGCTCCGGGTTCCTCGTCCTCGAGGAAGCAGTCGGCGTCCGCGACGCACGCGAAGCCGGAGAAGGGCCCGCCCGCGCACGCTTTTCCGCTGGAAACGCAACGCCCCGATTCTTCTCCCGCGCAGTGTTCGTCCCGCAGGCACGGAAAGCCGGAAAAATCGCCGCCCTCGCAAACCAAGGCCGTGGGCCTGCACTCGCCCGACGGGCAGTCCGCGTCGCTGTCGCAGGAAAACGAGTCGGCCTGGCCGCCGTCGCAGACGGCCTGCGTGCGCACGCAGACCCCACCCGGGCACGCCCCGGAGTCGACGCAGATGCGCCCGTCGTTCTCCCCGCCCGAGCAGCGCTGGAGTTCGGGGGTCGGCACCTGGCAGGTGCCGGTCGTTTCTTCTTCGGTCCGGCAGTCCGGGTCGGCGACGCAGGAAAAGAACTCGAAAGGACCCCCGTCACAGAAAAGGCCGCTCGAGATGCAAAGTTCGCCTTCGCAGTGTTCGGGGCGAAGGCAGGGGAAGCCCTGGAAGGGGCCCGCTTCGCACACTTTCCGGGAGCGGACGCAGGGAAACCCGGGGTCGCAGTCCAGGTGGCTCGCGCACGGGAAGCCGTCGCTCTCGGGGCCGCCGTCGCACACGCCCTGGGTCAGGACGCACGCTCCTCCGGGGCACTCGCCGTGCGAGGCGCAGAGGGCCCCGTCGTTCCCTCCGCCGGAGCAGACGGTTTCCGACGGTGGCGCGCAAAACCCCGTGTCGTCGTCTTCGGTCGTGCAGTCCGAGTCCTCCCGGCAGGAGAAAGAGTCGAAGGGCCCTCCCGAGCAGAAGAGGCCGGTGGCCTGGCACCGACCTCCGGAACAGTGGGAGTCGCGGAGGCAACCGAACCCCTGACTTTCTCCCCCCACGCAAACCTTTTGGGTCGGCAAGCAGGAACCCCCCTCGCAGTGCACGTCCGCCTCGCAGTCGAAGCCGTCGAAAAGGCCCCCGTCGCAAATCTTCTGCGCGAGGACGCAGGCTCCGGCGGGGCAGTCGGAATCCAGTCCACAGGCTTCCCCGTCGCGCGAGCCTGCCGAGCAGAGGAGGAAATCCGCGGACCTGCAGGCACCCTCCTCGTCCTCCGAGCTGCAGTCCAGGTCGTCGACGCACGAGAACGAGTCGAAAGGCCCGCCGTCGCACACGAGGCCCGTGGAAACGCAGCTCCCACCCGGGCCGCAGTGGTCGTCGCGGAGACACGCCAAGCCTTCGCGGTTTCCTGCAAGACAGACGCGTTGCGTGAAGACACATCCTGCGCCCCCGCAGTCCGCGGAAGTCTCGCACGGCTCGCCGTCGCTCGCGCCGCCGTTGCAAACACCGGAGGAAAGCACGCACACCCCCCCGGGACAGTCTTCCGAGACCTCGCACGGGAGGCCGTCGTCGGCACCCGCCGAGCACAGAAAGAGCTCCGTGCCCGGCGGGAGCTCGGTCGGGGTCGGGGACGCGGTGGGCGTGGGCGTGCGCGTGGGAGTCGGGGGGGGCGTCGGGCGCCGAGTGAACGTGGGTGTAGCACTGGGCGTGAGTGTCTCGACCCCGGCCGGTGCCGGGTTGGGTAGGGGGCCGAGGGCCACGGCGAGAAACCCGAGCCAGAGCTGCATGCGGAGCCGGACGACGCGAGCCATGTGGTTTTTCGGATACCCCTCGACTGTCTTCGATCCGGCTCCCCGCTACGGCCGCACGATGCTTGTACCAGTCCGCGGGGGCTGTCAAGAAGCCGCCCGCGGCTTTGCCCGAGACGATACACCTCGACGAATGGCACCGGCGGTGGGCGAGGCTTCTCCTCGGGTACTCGCCCGTTTTTTTCCTTTGACGAAATCTCTCGGTTCCTGCGTTTTTGCATGTCGATTGTGCAAGAACCCGTTGACTTTCGTCCCGGCGTAGCACTATGTGAAAAGCTATGCGGACGGATTCCGAGCAGGTGGACTGTGAGTCCGCGACATTTCGGGGGGGAGCTATGAGAGAAGAACGTGACCGTAAGTTTCGCCGACTGGGGCTGACGAGTCTTGGCCTGGCAGCACTCCTGTACGCCGCGCAGCCACTCGTCCCGGCCTTGGCGCAAACGGCAAAACCCGCCAAACCCGCCAAGCCGGCAAAACCCGCCAAGCCAGCCAAGCCATCGAAGCCGCGCAAGCCTCGCGAGCCCAAACCGGCCAAGCCACCCAAGCCCGCGAAACCGGCAAAGCCCGCGAAACCCGCCAAGCCTGCCAAGCCGTCGAAGCCTCGCAAGCCTCGAGAGCCCAAGCCCGCGAAGCCGCCGAAACCCGCAAAGCCTGCCAAGCCCGCCAAGCCGGCAAAGCCCCGGCCGCGCAAGCCTCGCGAGCCGAAGCCCGCCAAGCAGCCGCCCGCGAAACCGGCCAAGCCCGCCAAGCCGGCAAAGCCTCGCAAGCCGCGCGAGCCCAAGCCCGCCAAGCCGCCCAAACCCGCAAAGCCTGCGAAACCCGCCAAGCCTCGCAAGCCGCGTGAAGCCAAGCCTGCCAAGCCCGCCAAGCCCGCGAAGCCGTCCAAGCCCCGCGTAGCGAAGCCGCCGAAACCCGCCAAGCCGGCCAAGCCTGCCAAGCCTTCGAAACCCTGAGAGAGAGCGGGGCAAGAGAAGGTTCGGTCGACGCGAGCGCCTCCGGGGAATTCCCGGAGGCGCTCTTTTTTTTCGCGGCTTCCGCCGCTACTCTCGGCCGACTGCTTGGCCGCACCGGATTGCCGGCCATCCAAAAAAGCGGGGAGGTCGAGCTATGCGGGCAGGGTTTCTCGTGGTTTTCTCTCTTGCCGTCGTCGTCTCGGGTCCTGCGACCGCTGGAGAGAAAGTTCGCCTGACCCTTGGCGAGGCGATCCGGAGGGCCGAGAACGTGAGTCCCGACCTGCGCTCGTCGAGTGCGGAGGTTCTCGGTGCCCGGGCCGGTCTCCGAAGGCACAAGGCCTTTTTGCCCTCGAATCCGTTCGTCTCCGTCGGCCTCCAGCCGCGACTTTCCGACGACATCGGGGCAAGCTACGGCGTTGCCGTCTCGCAGGAAATCGAGCTTGCCCGCCAGAGCGGGCTGCGCCTCAGGGTCGCTCGGGCCGAGCTCGGGCAGTTCGAGGCTCACAGGGAAAGCGTTCGGCTCACGGCCATCGCTCAGGTGAAGTCGGCCTTCATCTCCGCGCTCGGGGCTCGCGAACGGGTAGAGCTGGCGCGCACCGAGGCCGAGCAAGCTCGCCGGCTCGCGGAAGAGGCGGCGTCGGCTCGCGGCGCCTCGACGGTTTCGCGGATGGAAGCCAACATTGCCGCGGCGCAAGCTGCACGGGCCGAGCGGGACCTTGCACTGGCCGAAAAAGCCTGGGGAGACGCCCTGGGTCTCCTACGCTATTACCTTGCCTATCCCGCCGATCAGGAGCTGGAACTCGTGGGAGAACTCGAACTTCCCCGGGGCGAACCGCCGCCTCTCTCCACTCTGATCGGGCACGCTCTCGAGAATCGGCCCGATTGGGTTGCCCAGCAGCGAGCTTTCGACGCCGCCGACGAGCGAGTTCGCCTCCGCCGCCGCGAGCGGATTCCCAACGTGACCGTCACGGCTTCCGTCTCCCGGTTCGAAGGCGACACGTTCGGCGGGGCCGACGTCGGTTTCTACCTGCCGGTCCTCCACCGGGGCGACGTCGAGGTCGAGGAAGCGCTGCAGGCGCGCGAACGTGCCCGGGCGGACCTCGACGACACGCGACGGATCGTGGAGTGGGAGGTAGGCCAGGCGTACCGGAGGTACGTGGCTGCCGTCGAAGCGTTCGAAATCCTGCGACGCGAGGTTCTCCCTCGTAGCGACGAGAACCTTCGACTCGAGGAGGAGCTCTACGCCCGAGGGGAAGTGGGGCTGGTTGACTTGATCGGCATCCGTATCGATGCTCTCTCGGCCAGGAGGGAATACGTGGACGCCCTGGTCGAGTACAACGATGCCCGCGTCGAGCTCGAGCGGTCCGTCGGTGGGTCGCTCCCGGCCGAAAAGCGCGAGTCGAAACGGAGCTGAGGAGTTTCCGTCATGCCCATGCCCCTCGAAGGAATCCGTGTCGTGGACTGGACCATCTGGCAGCAGGGTCCCGTCGCGAGCGTCATGCTCGGAGACCTCGGTGCGGAGGTCATCAAGATCGAGGAAAGGGTCGGCGGGGATCCCGGCCGAGGCATGCTCAAGATGAGCGGGATCGATCTTTCCGACCGTCCGAACTTCTACTTCGAGGCCAACAACCGCAACAAGAAGAGCGTGGCCCTGGACCTCAAACATCCCGAGGGGAAAGAGATCCTCTACCGGCTCGTCGAACGCTCCGACGTCTTCGTCCAGAACTTCCGCAAAGGTGTGGCGGAACGGCTCGGCTTCGGGCCGGCCGAGTTGCGCAAGCGGAACCCACGGCTCGTCTACGCGAGCGCGTCGGGCTACGGCCCCGAGGGCCCCGAGGCTCACGCCCCCTCGTTCGATTACCTCGCGCAGGCGCGGTCCGGGATCATGCTCGCCGCCGGCGAACCGGACATGCCGCCGCTCGCGATCGCGGGTGGGATCGCCGACCAGATGGGGGCGATCATGCTCGCCTACGGGATCCTGGCGGCGCTCTACGCCAGGGAGCGATTCGGTGTCGGGCAGGAAGTCGACGCTTCCCACCTGGGCTCGATGACGTGGCTTCAGGGGCTCAGCGTCGCCGCGCGCCTCATGATGGGGATGGCGATTCCACGCCAGGCGAGGGCGTCGGCGGTGAACCCCCTCTGGAACCATTACCGATGCGCCGACGGGCGCTGGATCGCCCTCGGCATGCTACAGCCCGATCGCTACTGGGCGGATTTCTGCCGCGTACTCGGAAGGCCGGAGCTCGCGACGGACGAGCGCTTCGCGACGATGCAGGCCCGTGCCGCCCATGCCGCGGAGTGCGTGGCGGTCCTCGACGAGATCTTCGCGACGCGGTCCTGCGCCGAATGGGTCGAGATCTTGCGAAGGGGCGGGGACTTCATCTTCACGCACGTCAACAGCGTGGACGACCTCCCGGACGACCCGCAGGTGCAGGCCAACCGGTACGTGACCGAGTTCGACCATCCCGCTTTCGGGCCCGTGCGTGTGGTCGGTATCCCGGTCGAGCTTCACGAGACCCCGGGCAAGATCCGTACCCCCGCACCCGAATTCGGGCAGCACACCGAAGAGATCCTGACCGAGCTCCTCGGCTACAGTTGGGAGGATATCGCTCGGCTGCGCGACCAGGGCGTGATCTAGGCGCGGACCTGGCTCGTTTCGCGGAGCAGGTTGAGCGCGGCACCGGCGCGGAACCAGCGGATTTGCTCCTGGCTGTACGAGTGCGTGCAGGAAATGGTTTCCTCGGTGCCGTCGGAGTGGTGGAGCACGACTTCCACCGCCCGCCCGGGCGCCAGGGCTGCGAGCCCGCGGATCGAAACCCGGTCGTCTTCCCGGACTTTGTCGTAGTCCCCGGGGTCGGAGAACCGTAGCGTCAGGATTCCCTGTTTTTTCAGATTCGTCTCGTGGATGCGAGCGAAGCTGCGGGCGAGGACCGCCTTGCAGCCGAGGTACCGTGGCTCCATAGCCGCGTGCTCGCGGCTCGAACCTTCGCCGTAATTCTCGTCGCCTACGACCACCCACCCTACGCCCTCGGCTTTGTAGTGGCGCGCGATGCGTGGAAAGGGGACTCCGCGCTCGCCCGTGAGCACGTTCGTACCTTTGCCGACCTCGTCCGTGAAGGCGTTGACCGCGCCGAGAAAGAGGTTGTCGCTGATCCTGTCGAGGTGCCCGCGGTAGCGGAGCCACGGGCCGGCCGGAGAGATGTGGTCGGTGGTGCACTTCCCTTTGACCTTGACCAGGACCACGAGCCCCTCGAAATCCTTCCCGTCCCACGGCGGGAAGGGTTCCAGGATCTGGAGTCGGTCGCTGTCCGGGCGAATCTCGATTTCCACGGAGGAGCCGTTCTCGGCCGGGGGGACGAAGCCGGCTTGTCCCGCGGCGAACCCCCGCTCGGGCAGTTCGGGTGCGGAGGGCGCCCGCAGGACCCAGGCATCGCCGTTGCGCAGGGGGTCGACCAGTGGGTTGAAATCGAGCCTGCCGGCGAGGGCGAACGCCGTGACGATTTCAGGACTCGCGATGAAAGCCAGTGTCTGAGGGTTCCCGTCGTTGCGTGCGGGAAAGTTCCGGTTGAACGACGTCACGATCGTGTTCTGCTCCCCCTTCCGGATGTCGTCCCGCTGCCACTGGCCGATGCACGGCCCGCACGCGTTCGCGAGGACCACGCCGCCGATGTTCGCGAGGACCTCGAGCTGGCCGTCTCGTTCGATGGTCTGGTGGATGCGGTCGGAGCCGGGGGTGATGAGAAATCGCGTCCGGGCCTTCCAGCCGTGGGCCAGCGCCTGCCGTGCTACCTCGGCGGCGCGTCCGATGTCCTCGTAGGACGAGTTCGTGCAACTTCCGATCAGGCAGGCACGGATGTCGAGCGGATAACCCTTCGCTCGTGCTTCGGCAGCGAGGGCCGAGATGGGCCGTGCGACATCCGGCGAGTGGGGGCCCACCACGTAGGGCTCGAGGGTCGAAAGATCGATTTCGACGACCTGGTCGTAGTAGCGTTCGGGGTCCTGCTCGACTTCGGGATCGGGCTCGAGATCGCCGGCGAATTCTTCGGCCAGCTCCGCGATCTCCGCACGTTCGGTCGCTCTCAGGTAAGCGGCCATTTTCTCGTCGAAGGGGAAAACGGACGTGGTGGCACCGACCTCCGCCCCCATGTTCGTGATCGTGGCCTTCCCCGTGCAACTGATCGAGCGGGCGCCCGGGCCGATATACTCGAGGATTTTCCCCGTTCCTCCTTTCACGGTGAGGATTCCGGCGACCTTGAGGATCACGTCCTTGGGTGCGGTCCATCCTTGCAGCGATCCCGTGAGGCGTACGGCGACGAGCCGCGGCCAGAGGACGTTCCAGGGAAGCCCGGCCATGACTTCGGCGGCGTCGGCCCCACCCACCCCGATGGCGATCATCCCGAGCCCTCCCGCGTTCGGCGTGTGCGAGTCGGTTCCGATCATGAGCCCGCCCGGAAAGGCGTAGTTTTCCAGGACGACCTGGTGGATGATGCCCGAGCCCGGATTCCAGAAGCCCATGCCGTACTTCTGCGAGGCGGAACGGAGAAAGCGATAGACCTCGTCGTTCTCCGCGAACGCTGCCTGCATGTCCGCCGAGGCGCCGACTCTCGCCCGAATCAGGTGGTCGCAATGTACCGTCGTGGGAACGGCCACGCGGGGACGGCCGGCTTGCATGAACTGGAGGATCGTCATCTGTGCCGTCGCGTCCTGGAGGGCCACTCGGTCGGGCTGGAGATCGACCCAGCTCTCGCCGCGGGCGGGCATACCGCCGTCGCCGACTCTGTGCGCGAGAAGGATTTTTTCGGCCAGGGTGAGGGGCCGCCCGAGGGTTTCCCGGAACCGCTTCGAGGTTTCTCGAATCTTGGAATAGATCTGCCGGATCGTCTCCGGTCGAGTGCGTGTCGGATCCATGGCGCGATTTTGGCAAACTCTCGCCGCCAAGAAAACACGAGAGGCTGGCCGAAAATTCCCGCCAGGCGGCAGTTCGGAGGGGAGCGGGCGCAGGGGGCGTTCGCGTCCGGAAAGCCGCCCGCGAGTTCGGGTGCAGGCTAGGCTTAGCGGGTCTTTTGGGCTAGGAAACTTCGCGAGGAAACATCGGCCATGGCGAACGTTCGCATCGAGGTACCGCGGGGGGACAGGATCACCGTGCGTGAAGGCAAAATCGTCGCCGGCGACCGCCCCATCGTGCCTTTCATCGAAGGCGACGGAACCGGCCCGGACATCTGGCGAGCGGCCGTCCGGGTGATCGACGCCGCGGTGGCCAAAGCGTACGGGGGAAAGCGGCAGATCGCCTGGATGGAGGTTTTCGCCGGTGAAAAAGCCTACCGGCTCTTCGGTACCTGGCTGCCGGACGAGACCGTGGAAGCCTTCCGCGAGTACGTGGTGGGAATCAAGGGCCCCCTCACGACGCCCGTGGGTGGAGGCATTCGCTCCCTCAACGTGGCGCTCCGGCAGAAGCTCGATCTCTACGTTTGCCTTCGTCCGGTGCGCTGGTTCCGAGGTGTACCGTCCCCGGTCAAGCGTCCGGACAAGGTGGACATGGTCATTTTTCGGGAAAACACCGAGGACATCTACGCGGGCATCGAGTTCGCGGCGGGTTCTCCGGAAGCCGAGCGGTTCCTCGGGTGGTTCCGGGAAGCTTTCCCCGAGGAGTACCGAAAGATCCGCTTTCCGCGGGACGTGGGGATCGGCCTGAAGCCCGTCTCGCGCCAGGGAAGCGAACGGCTCGTTCGCGCGGCGATCCGCTATGCCCTGGAGAACGGGCGCAAGTCCGTCACCCTCGTGCACAAGGGCAACATCATGAAGTTCACCGAGGGGGCGTTCCGGAACTGGGGTTACGAGCTCGCGGAGCGCGAGTTCGGGCAGAAGGTCTTCACCTGGCAGCAGTACGACCGGATCAAGGCCGAAGCCGGCGAGGAAGCCGCGAACCGTGCCCAGAAAGAGGCCGAAGCGGCGGGTAAGATCGTCGTCAAGGACACCATCGCCGACATCACGCTGCAGCAGGTCCTCACGCGCGCCGACGAGTTCGACGTCATCGCCACCCTCAATTTGAACGGCGATTACCTCTCGGACGCGATCGCGGCTCAGGTGGGAGGCATCGGCATCGCTCCGGGTGGCAACATCAACTACGAGACGGGCCACGCCGTCTTCGAGGCGACACACGGCACCGCTCCGAAATACGCCAACCTCGACAAGGTGAACCCGGGCTCCGTGATCCTTTCCGGGGCCATGATGCTGCGGCACCTGGGCTGGCCCGAGGCGGCGGATCGCATCCTCGCCGGGATGGACGGTGCCATCGGCTCCCGTACGGTGACCTACGACTTCGCGCGGCTTCTGCGTGCCGAAGGCGTGGAGGACGTACGAGAAGTGAAGTGCAGCGAATTCGGCCAGGCCGTGATCGACCACATGTGATCGGGAGTCCGGAGGCGGGAGGTTCGCGATGAGAAGGAAGATCGCCCTGGTGGGCTCGGGCATGATCGGCGGGACGCTCGCCCATCTCTTGCTGCAGCACAGGCTCGGTGACGTCGTTCTCTACGACGTCGTCGAGGGCCTGCCGCAAGGCAAAGCCCTGGACCTCTGGGAAGCGGGACCGATCGGCGGGTGGGACGCTCGGGTCGTGGGGACGAACGACATCGCGGAGATCGCGGGTGCCGACGTGTGCGTGGTCACGGCCGGGTCGCCTCGTAAGCCCGGCATGAGTCGCGACGATTTGCTCGGGATCAACGCTCGCGTCATTTCCGAGGTGAGCGAGGCGATCCGCCGGCACGCGCCGGACTCTTTCGTCGTCGTCGTCACGAACCCGCTGGACGCCATGGTCACTCTGGCCCTGCGGGTCACCGGGTTTCCGAAGCAGCGCGTCGTGGGGCAGGCGGGGGTCCTCGACTCGGCTCGCTACCGGGCCTTCGTCGCGGCGGAGCTCGGCGTTTCCGTGGAGAGCGTCCACGCCGTCGTACTCGGGGGGCACGGCGACGACATGGTGCCCGTCCGGAGCTACTGCCACGTGGGAGGGATTCCGGTTTCGCGACTCATCCCGGCCGACCGGCTCGACGAAATCGAAAAGAGGGTCCGCTTCGCCGGGGGCGAGATCGTGCAGCTCATGGGCACTTCGGCGTACTATTCGACGGCCCATGCGATCTTACGGATGGTCGAGTCCTATCTGCTGGACAAAAAGGAAATTCTTCCCTGTGCGGCGTACCTGGAGGGAGAATACGGGATGCGGGACCTCTATCTGGGCGTGCCGGTTTGCATCGGCAGCAAGGGCGTCGAGCGGGTGGTCGAGCTCGAACTCACGACGGCGGAGAAGGAAGCTCTCGGTCGCTCGGCCGCGCACGTGCGGGAGCTGGTCGAGGCGATGGACCGGGTCCTGGCAGGGCAGGGGGAACGGACATGAACGTTCACGAATTCCAGGCCAAGGAGGTCCTGCGCCGTTACGGCGTGGCGGTTCCCGACGGCAGGGTCGCGACGTCCGCGGAAGAAGTCTTCGACGCAGCCTCGGCTCTGGGGCTTCCCGTGGTCGTCAAAGCCCAGATCCACGCCGGCGGGCGCGGAAAGGCGGGCGGGGTGAGGCTCTGCTCGACGGCGGAAGAGGCGCGGGAATTCGCTGCGGGGCTTCTCGGGAAGCCCCTGGTCACGCACCAGACGGGGCCGGAAGGCCGCGTGGTGAGGCGGGTCCTGGTCGAGCGGGCGTGCGAAATCGAGCGCGAGTACTACCTGGGACTTCTCGTCGACCGGTCGACGGGCCGGCCGACTTTCATGGGCAGCGCGGAGGGCGGGGTCGAGATCGAGGAGGTAGCGGCCCGTTCTCCCGAGAAAATCGTGAGACAAGCTGTGGATCCGGCCACGGGGATCCTCGACTTTCAGGCTCGGCGCCTGGCTTTCGCCATGGGGTTGCCCAGGGCCGGCGCCGCGCAGGCCGTACGGCTCCTCAAAGGAGTCTACGCCGCGTTCGTCGAGCGCGACGCGTCTCTCGCGGAGATCAATCCCCTGGTGTGGACGCGCGGAGGTCAGCTTCTGGCGCTCGACGCCAAGATGAGCTTCGACGACAACGCGCTTTATCGGCACCCCGAGGTCCGGGAGCTTCGCGACCCGGCGGAAGAGGACCCCAAGGAGGCCGAGGCGGCCAAGCACGACCTCAGCTACATCGCCCTCGACGGGAACATCGGGTGCATGGTGAACGGCGCCGGGCTCGCCATGGCCACGATGGACATCATCAAGCTTTACGGCGGTTCGCCCGCCAACTTTCTGGACGTGGGTGGCGGCGCTTCCGCCGAGAAGGTCGCCGCTGCTTTCAAGATTCTTCTTTCGGACTCGAACGTGCGTGCGGTTCTCATCAACATCTTCGGCGGTATCATGAAGTGCGACGTCATCGCGAAAGGCGTCGTCGAAGCGGCACGGCAAGTCCACGTCGGCGTGCCGATCGTGGTGCGGCTCGAGGGGACGAACGTCGAGATCGGGAGGCAGATTCTCGACGAGTCCGAACTCGACATCATCGCGGCGGAAGACATGGCGGACGCGGCCCGGAAGGTGGTGGAAGCCGCCAAAGCCTAGTTCCCCCCGCCACCCCGCAATCGGAGGGACCCGCTCTGTCGGGTCCGTGATCGCCTGTGGTAAGGCCCGTCATTGCGGATGCAACCGTCGCGTCGATTGCCCCCGGGACGCGACCGAGCGCGTCCCTCCGAGGGATCGGGCTTCCCCTTCCTTTTCGGTAAAGCCCCGTAAAGCTCCACACCCCGCGCACTGAGCTCCTCCACGTTCTCCACGCTCGTGTAGCCCGTGTCCACCACATACTGCTCCGGAAGCCTCCCGAACCTCCGCTCAAGCTGCTCCAGCATCGGCACCGCCTCGGCAAAATCCGTCCTCCCCTGACTCACCTCCACCCCCACCACCACCTCGCTCTCCGCGTCCGTCGCCAGCTGGACATTGTAGCCCGGAAGATACGCCCCGCCCGTCTGCCGCATCACGCGCGCCTCGGGGTCCGTCGTCGAGCTGCGTGGCTCCCCCGAGGGCTCCTTCGCCCCCTTCTTGTAACCCTCGCGCTCCCTCTCCAAAGCCCCGAGCTCCTCGAGCGCCCTCGTAAGCCTCCTCTCCCTCTCCTCAAGCGCTCGCCTCTGCGCAGCCTGCTTCCTCCTCGAGAGGCTCCGCCGTGCCGGTGCCTCGAGCTCCCCACGCAGCGCCTCGATCTGTCTGCGTACCTCCGCCCGCAGCTCCTCCACCTTCTTTCTCCTCCGAAACGACCGGTCCCCGGCCGAAGCTCGCACCCGCGTCCCGTCCTGCGCCACCCGCCGAAGCCGCACCAGCCCCTCGGCCATCATCACCGCCAACACCTGCGTGAAAAGCTCCTCGAGCGCCTCCGCGTTCTCGCTCCGAAACGTGCTCAGCGTGTGGTAATTCACCGGTACCCCCGCCCCGAAGCCACCGGTAAGCCACGTGTTGCTCCGTCAACCTCTCGAGCTCCCTCGCACTGCCTACCCCCTCCGCCGTCGCATAGAGCCACAGCGCCAAAAGCACCTGCGGATCCGTCGCATCCCGCCCCGCCCAGCTCCCCCGCGCCTTGATCCTCTCGTAAAAGGCCGAAAGGTTCAGCTTCTTCACGACCGCCAACACACTGCGGGCCCGGTGCGTCTGAGGCAGCTCGCCGTCCAGATCCACCACCTCCCACCGAAGCTGGCTCCGCTCCGCTCTCACCGTCGTCGTGCCCGTTCGTGGCACGCGCCGGCGGTCGCCCACGCGGCGGGCGCGTCGCCCGTGCTACGGACCTCCATCGTCCGAGGCAACGGCCCCGTTCGTCCCCCGTCCCCCGGACGTGACGGAGCGCGTCCCTCCGGATCCCCGTTCACGGCGAACCCCCGCGGCCGGACGCAGGGCTTCGTCTCAGGGGCAGGGGACGACTTCGCGGCACTCGTCGAACGCTTCGTTGAGCGTCGTTACGGCGTCGTTGACTTCCGAGATCGTCGCGGTGCTCGGCTCGCCGCGGAGGTACTGGTTGGCGATGTAGAGAAGATCCGTGACCGTGTTGTTCGCCGTAGCGAGCTCGCCCGAGATCTGCCAAGGTCCCTCGACCGGGCTTCCCGTATCGAGCACGTCGTCTTCGGTGCCGAGCTTTCCGTCCGGACCTGCCGCGAGTTTCTGCGTACAGAATCCCGTATCGGGAAGAATCAGAGAGTCGAAATTTTCGAACGTCGCCCCCAGGTTCGAGAGGTTCACGGCGAGCTGGAGCGCCATGGTCTGGCCGGCCAGCACTCCGCCCCCGTCTTCGGTGACGTCCGCCGCGGTGAAAAAGTTCCGTTCTCCGGGGTCGAGTTTCTTTGCCTTGCCTCCTTTGGGCAGGTACTCGACGAGCGCTTCCTGCGTGTGAACCGTGGTGGAACGCTCGGGACCGCCGATCGTGACAGGGAGAATGCCTGGATGGGTGGTCAGCCACCCGTCCGGACCGTTTGCGATCCCGCCAGGCGAACCCCACGCCCCCTGAGTGAGCGTGCAGAAGCGGGAGCCGAGGGCCAGGTTTTCCTCGACCCGGCAGGCGCTCGAGCAGCCGTCGCCGCTCTCGGTGTTCCCGTCGTCGCACTCCTCGCTACCCTGGACGAGACCGTCGCCGCAAACGGCGACCACACCGCCGCCGCAGCTCGGATCCCCGAGAGAAGCTTTCACCGCGACAGCGTCGATTTCGAAGCTACCGGAGCTGCGGCTCACGCGCACGGCATCGAAAGTTACGTTGTCGACCGTGAGCGCCAGCCCGCCCGTTCCGGATCCGGTCGCGCCGCTGGGAATCCCGGTCGTGAGCGAAGCCACGGGCGTGCCCCCGAGGAGCAGTTCGATCGTTCCCGTCCCCGGTCCGGCCGTATCCGTGAAAAGCAGGATGCCGTAAGCCGTGCACGTGCTCGTGCAAAGCGTCGTCCCGAAGCTCACCGTGACGAAGTTCCCGGCGGCATCGAGGACGAGGCTTCCGTCGCCTGCGGTGCCGTCGGGCCCTCCGTTACCGGGGGCCGTGAAGGTCATGTCCGTGGGGGCGCCGAGGACGACGCTGGGCATGTTTCCGGGCTCGGAGGAACCGACCGAGGAAGCGAGGACGCTCGACGCGAAGAGGTAGTCGGGAAGGCTCACGCTCACGCCAGTCGAAGAACTCACGGTTCCCTGGAAATCGGCGGCACTGGTGAGGTTGTTCCCGGCTCCCGTACCGCCCACCTGCGTCACCGTGCCCCCGAGCGTCTGCGCGACGAGGGCGACCTGGTCGAACGTCGAGGCGTGGAGCGAAAGCCCTTCGGCGCACGGAGTGCCGACGACGGTCGGAGTGTCGGTCGGCGTGGCCGTGGGTGTGGCCGTGTGGGTGGCCGTCGGGGTGTGGGTCGGCAGTTGCGTGGGCGAGGGTGTCGGCGTGGCCGTTCGCGTCGGCGTATGCGTGCCGGTCGGGGTGTGGGTCGGAGTGGCGCTGGGCGTCGCCGTCGGTGTGTTCGTCGGAGTCGGCGTCGGGGTGAAGGTGTCGGTCGGGGTCGCGGTCGGGGTGTGGGTAGCCGTGGGCGAATGCGTCGCCGTCGGTGTCGAGGTCGGAGTGAAAGTGGGTACGGGGGTGGATGTAGGAGTCCGGGTCGGCGTTCTCGTCGGGGTGTGCGTCACCGTGGGCGTGAAGGTCGGGGAGTGCGTGAAGGTGCGAGTGGGTGTGCCCGTCGGGGTGTTGGTCGGTGTGCGCGTGGGCGTGTGAGTGTGGGTCGGTGTGAAGGTAAAGACGGGTGTAGGGCTCGGCGTAGCGGTCGCCGTCGGGGTCACGCTAGGCGTGTCCGTGAGCGTGTCGGATCGTGGCGTGTTGGTGGGCGTCGGGACGAACTTGTCGAACGCGACGGGGGTGTTCACCGCCTGGATGACGGCGGACCGACCGAGCTTGATCTCGCGCGCTACGATGCGGCCGCGGATGAGGGGGGCGCTGCCGATCACGAGCCGAGTATCCGGCGCCGCGAGCTCCGCAGCGAAGGTGAAGCGACGCCCCGCACGAAAGAGCAGGCCGGCGTAGTTCAGGGAGATGTCGAGGGGGCTCACCGAGGGGAGGAGCGGTCCCACCACCACACTGGAACCGCAGCCGTACCAGGCTGGCGACATTGACCGTCGTAGGGGCCGCGAACAGCAATCGGGATCCTCGAGCTGCCCGAATTTGATCGAAGTGGTAAACCCCGCCCGTGAATACGACCACGGCCGACCGCCGCAGTCGCAATCGCCCGTAGCTCCCCGGCGGCAGGGTAATCGTGGTCCGTGGCCGGCACGTCCAGGTCGGACGGGCCGGGCAAGACCGATGGGAGCGAAGGCATGGACGAAACCGCCGGCGGCGGGAAAGGGAGCGGAGTCTCCGGGTCGGGGTGGAGGGTCGTGTCCCGGAACACGACTCCCTTGCCTAGGGCTGCCGTATTGGCCCAAAAGCGGTAGAAGGAACTCGCTTTTCTCACGATAGCCTCGTCCGCAAGGACGTTCGTTCCGTCGAGCGCGAGTACGCGCGCGCCGAGTTTCGCCTCGCCTCCCTGGTCGCTCACGCCGACGTTTCCGGAAGCGAGAAGTCCCGCTCGTTTGATCTGGAGTTCTTCTCTGGCGAGGATGACGTAATCGTCGACCTGCGTCTGCGCAAAGACTTGCCGCTGTCCAGCCAGGACCAGGAGGCAAGCCGACAAGAATCGCAGAGCACCGAAAGTCGTTTTCATGGGCAGACGGAGGCCGGGGGAGGCGGCGAGAGGAGCGAATCGGCTCCGACCACCACTTCGCGTCCCGTTACCGAAGTCGTCGCGACCACTCCCTGGAGGACGACACGTGCGAGCGGAGCGGAAATCACCCCTTCGAGCACGGTGGCGGTTCCGAACCGCACGCGACGCTCCCCCGCGACCTCGTAAACGATACACCTGGGGTTGAAAGTGGGGACGTCAGGGTTGGGACCCAACACCGAGCGAAGTCCCACCCTCAGCCGGTCGCGAATTCGGAGAGTCGTCGTCGAATTGAAAAACACGCTCGCATTTCGCGCGACGCGTAGCACTCGGATGTCATAGGTCCCCCCCGTGAAGGCCAGGACACCGCTCCGCCCCACCCGAATGGCGTCGTAGGCACCGGGCGCAAGGGTGACAGGTCCGTCGTTCCTTCTCACGACTACGTTATCCGATCCAGGGGTCACGACAGCTGGCGTGGGGTAGGGCAGGATCGGGAAATCGCCGGACGCAATCGGGTCGGGACCCGAGTTCATGACGACCATCCCGTTTTTACTGTCGAGAACGGTATTGACGAAAAGGTCCCAGAATTTCGGGCCCGGGGGTTCTCCGCCACGGACACGAATCGCATCCGACACGAAAAGGCCGCTGAGTTGTTCGAAGGTGCGGTGCAGAACGCTCGTGCCTCCCAGCTCGTTCACGACGACCGCTCCTTCCGTTACCGTACCGTTGCGTCGGAATCTCGCGAAGTCCCGTGCGAGGATCACCACCTCGTCCGGATCGACCGGAGGCTGGCCCGTGGCGCTCGGGGCTATCCCCGCTACAAGGAAAAACCCGACGATACCGAAAAAAAGCCTCTTGCCCGCGCGGGTTACGCGACTCGTCGCTGCCAGGCGTGACTGGCGTTGCCCCTCAAGGCCTTCCTTTCGTGGCCCCATCTACCCCCTAGCCCCGAAGCCTACTGCCCTTGCTCGCGAGATGTCAACCCAGGAAAGAAAGATCGAAAGGATCGATCGATCGAACGGTTCGAGATTTGGTTCGCCTCCGCGGGCTCATCGGCGGAGTGGAAGGCCACCGGACGTTCACGCGCTCTTTCCGGGTGATTTCCTTTGTGCGGTAGCCCGGTGTAATAGTCGCTCCGGAGACCCAGGACGTCGCCATGCACGTTTCCCGAACCGAGTTGACCCCCCTCCTTTTCCTCGAACGGGCCGAGAGGGTTTATGCTACACGGCCCGCGGTCGTATACGGAAAAAGGCGGTACTCCTACCGCGAATTCGGCCGACGCATCCGGCGGCTCGCCACGGCTCTGCGTCGCTCGGGCCTCGAGCGGGGAGACCGGGTCGCCTTTCTCGCCCCCAACGTCCCGGCTTTGCTCGAAGCTCACTTCGGTGTAGCGCTCGCCGGCGGGGTTCTCGTGGCCATCAACACGCGGCTTCACCCCGAGGAGGTCTCCTACATCCTGAACCATTCGGGGGCCAGGTTCTACTTCGTCGACGCCGAACTGGCTGCGTCGGTCGGACCCCCGCGGGAGGCGATTCCCGGAGTCCGCCTCGTGGTCACGGTGGACGACCCCGAATTCGCGCCGGCCGTGCCGCGCCGGTTCGACGGGCCGGAGTACGAGGAGTTCCTCCAAGAGGAGCCGGACCTCGAGCTCCCGTTCCGGGCCGAAAGCGAGGACGACCTCTATTCCCTGAACTACACTTCGGGTACCACGGGGCGCCCCAAGGGCGTCATGTACACGCACCGCGGCGCCTACCTGAACGCCCTGGCCGAAATCACCTGCCACGGGCTGGATGCCTCCTCGGTCTTTCTCTGGACTCTGCCCCTCTTTCACTGCAACGGCTGGTGCTTTCCCTGGGCGCTTACCGCCGTCGGCGCGCGGCACGTACTTCTGCGCAAGGTCGATCCCCCGGTCGTCTGGGATCTCGTCCGGAAAGAGGGCGTCACGCACTTCAACGGCGCGCCTACCGTCCTCATCATGCTGATCAACGACCCTGCAGCCCCCACCGAGCGGCTTCCTCGGCCCCTCCGGATCGCGACGGGCGGTGCCCCTCCCTCGCCGACCCTTCTCGGGCAGTGGGAAGCCATCGGTGCCGAGATCACGCACCTCTACGGTCTGACCGAGACGTACGGTCCCCATACGTTCTGCGAGTGGCTTCCGGAGTGGAACGACCTTCCGGCCGAGGAGCGTGCTCGGCTACGAGCCCGGCAGGGGGTTCCGAACGTCGTGGCGTGCGAGCTCAGGGTCGTGGACGACGAGATGCGGGACGTCCCCGCCGACGGCAAGACCATGGGCGAAGTAGTGATGCGGGGCAACAACGTCATGAAAGGCTACTACCAGGACCCCGAGGCCACGGCGGAGGCTTTCCGCGGGGGCTGGTTTCACTCGGGAGACATGGCCGTCGTGCATCCCGACGGGTACATCGAGCTCAGGGACCGCAAAAAGGACATCATCATCTCGGGCGGTGAGAACATTTCCACGATCGAGGTCGAACAGGTCATCGCCCGCCATCCCGCGGTCCTCGAAGTGGCCGTGATTGCCGTACCCGACGAGAAGTGGGGAGAGGTGCCCAAGGCGTTCGTCGTCGCGAAAGAAGGCTTCCAGCTCACCGCCGAGGAGGTCATCGCGCACTGCCGCGCGCACCTCGCGCACTTCAAATGCCCCAAAGCCGTGGAGTTCGGCCCTCTCCCGAAAACGTCCACCGGGAAGGTGCAGAAGTTCCTCCTGCGGGAGCGCGAGTGGAAGGGGAGGGACAAAAGGATTCACTAGGCGGCGGCGCTTTTCCGCGTGCACTACGAAGCTCTGCCGTGGCCGGGGTCGTTCGGAGGGACCCGCTCTGTCGGGTCCGTCGTCCTGCCTAATCCGACCCCCCCCCCCGGACGCGACGGAGCGCGTCCCTCCGTGGGCGTGGCCGCGTTTGTCGGAGGGACCCGCTCTCTGGGGTCCATGTTCGTGCGTCGTACCTCCGTCCGCCCCCGCGGACGAATTCGGAGGGCCACGGGGTTGTGAACAAATTCGGGTCTTGGCGAAAGGCCAGCGAAGCAGGAGCTCGCCGGGGTCGGTCGGAGGAAAAAAGAGAAGGCTGGCGGCCTCCGGGGTTCCCACCGAGCCCCGGCTTGCCACCTCCTTCCGGTCTTTTCGTCTTCGGTTTCGGCCCTCTCTCGCGCCTACGACGCCTTAGCTTCCGCCCGCGGCCGCAAGAAGGGCGAACCACCGCAGCAGGTTGTAGGTGATCACGTTCAGCAACACGATGCACCGCACCTTCGTTCTCCCCCGTAAGACGATCTTCCCGAGCGTCCTCCAGCGCTTGAGGTCCGCGTGCACCCGCTCGCTCACCCGAGCCCGCACGCCGTAGATCGCCCGCCCCTCCGGTGTCCTCATCCTCTCTTTGAGCTGCCGCACCGCTTCGCTGTCCCGGGGCCGCACCTCGTAGGGATCGGGCTTCCCCTTCCTTTTCGGTAAAGCCCCGTAAAGCTCCACACCCCGCGCACTGAGCTCCTCCACGTTCTCCACGCTCGTGTAGCCCGTGTCCACCACATACTGCTCCGGAAGCCTCCCGAACCTCCGCTCAAGCTGCTCCAGCATCGGCACCGCCTCGGCAAAATCCGTCCTCCCCTGACTCACCTCCACCCCCACCACCACCTCGCTCTCCGCGTCCGTCGCCAGCTGGACATTGTAGCCCGGAAGATACGCCCCGCCCGTCTGCCGCATCACGCGCGCCTCGGGGTCCGTCGTCGAGCTGCGTGGCTCCCCCGAGGGCTCCTTCGCCCCCTTCTTGTAACCCTCGCGCTCCCTCTCCAAAGCCCCGAGCTCCTCGAGCGCCCTCGTAAGCCTCCTCTCCCTCTCCTCAAGCGCTCGCCTCTGCGCAGCCTGCTTCCTCCTCGAGAGGCTCCGCCGTGCCGGTGCCTCGAGCTCCCCACGCAGCGCCTCGATCTGTCTGCGTACCTCCGCCCGCAGCTCCTCCACCTTCTTTCTCCTCCGAAACGACCGGTCCCCGGCCGAAGCTCGCACCCGCGTCCCGTCCTGCGCCACCCGCCGAAGCCGCACCAGCCCCTCGGCCATCATCACCGCCAACACCTGCGTGAAAAGCTCCTCGAGCGCCTCCGCGTTCTCGCTCCGAAACGTGCTCAGCGTGTGGTAATTCACCGGTACCCCGCCCCGAAGCCACCGGTAGGCCACGTGCTGCTCCGTCAACCTCTCGAGCTCCCTCGCACTGCCTACCCCCTCCGCCGTCGCATAGAGCCACAGCGCCAAAAGCACCTGCGGATCCGTCGCATCCCGCCCCGCCCAGCTCCCCCGCGCCTTGATCCTCTCGTAAAAGGCCGAAAGGTTCAGCTTCTTCACGACCGCCAACACGCTGCGGGCCCGGTGCGTCTGAGGCAGCTCGCCGTCCAGATCCACCACCTCCCACCGAAGCTGGCTCCGCTCCGCTCTCACCACCCGCGGTGCCGCCTTCGCTGCCTCCGCCCGCCGCCGCTCCCGCGCCTCCGCGAGCCTCCGCTTCCTCTCCTCCGCACTCTCCCCGCCCAGAAGCTCCACCTGCTCCATCCCTTCACCTCCCCACCGTAGCTTCCCCTCCCTACCACACTCCGCCCCCAGAGCCGAATCCCACCAGGGTAAAGTTCGGAATTTTTTCACATCCTCCACGCTCTGTCGTGGCCATGCCCGGTCTTGCCCTGAACCCCCGCCCCCCGGACGCGACGGAGCGCGTCCCTCCGGCGGGCTCCCCGCGCCCCTCCGGGTCGTACCACTGCCAGGGACGCGGCGGGGCGTGTGCCTTCGCCGTGGCCGTTTCCGACGGCGCGATGTCCTACAGCCCGAATCGCAGCAGAAAGCGGAAGATGCGCTCGTGACGCTCGGTGTAGGGCGGGTACATGAGTTCGAGACCTCCCAGGCGAGGGCTCGTGAAAACCGGCCGAAGCTTGCTGAATTCCAGGAACCCCTCGTACGCGTGGTACTGTCCCATGCCGCTCGCACCGATGCCGCCGAACGGCATGTCGTGCTGCGCGACGTGGAGGACGCAGTTGTTGATGGTCACGCCGCCCGAAATCGTGCGGTAGAGCACCTTCTCCTGGATCTTCTCGTCGTTCGTGAAAAGGTAGAGGCCGAGCGGCCGGTCGTGAGCGTTGACGTAGTCGATGACCTCGTCGATCTCCCGGTAGGTCTTCACCGGCAGGATCGGGCCGAAGATTTCCTCCTGCATCACGACCATGTCCTCGCGCGGGTCGAGGACCAGGTAGGGCGGGAACTTGCGCCGCTCGTCGTCGAAGGATGCTCCTTCGAGGAGCGGAACGAGCGTGGCTCCTTTCTTTTCGGCGTCGTCCAGGGCACGGCGCAATCGCCGGTAGGATCGGTCGTCGATGATGGCCGTGTAAGACGGATCGCTCGCGTCCCTGTAGCGGCGCGGCACGATGCGCCGGGCGGCAGCGACGAATTCGTCTCGTTTGGTTTCGGGCACGAACAGGTAGTCCGGTGCAAGGCAGGTCTGTCCGGCATTGATGAGTTTCCCGTAGAGGATGTGCGACGCTGCCTTCTCGATGTCGTAGTCCTCGCAGACGATCGTCGGGGACTTGCCTCCGAGCTCGAGCGTGACGGGCGTGAGGTTCTCGGCGGCGGCGTGCATGACCGTTCGGCCTGCGTCCGCCGAGCCCGTGAAGACCAGATGGTCGAAGGGCAGGGTCGAGAACTCCTGCGGCCGCACCCCGGGCAAGATCGCGACCGTGTCTTCCGGGAACTCTTCCCGGAACTTCTCGGCCAGAAAGCGGCAGAGGTTCTGAGAGTTCGTCGCCATCTTGATCATGGCCCGGTTTCCGGCCGCAAGGACGCTCGTAAGCGGGCTCACGGTGAGAAAGAGCGGATAATTCCAGGGCGAAACGATGCCGACGACCCCTTTGGGCTGCGGGATCACGCGGTTTTTCCCCGTGAAGAAAAGGAGCGAGACCGCTCGCTTCTGCGGTCTCATCCACTTCGCGAGCTTCTTTTGCGTGTAGCGGATGCCGTCCACGCAGCCGAAAATCTCGAGGAGCTTCGTTTCCTGGGGGCAGCGGCAACCGAAGTCCGCCTGGATGGCATCGGCGATGCCGTCGACGTTTTCGACCAGGATTTTCTCGAGTTTGCGAAGATTTTCCCGCCTTTCATCGAGGCTGGGATAGGGGTGTCTCAGGTACGCCTCCCGTTGGAGTCGAAAGATTCGCTGCGCCTCGTTCTCGACCGTTTCGATCCGCCGCAGTTGTGCCGTCTGAGCCATAAGTTGGACCTCCAGTAAGGGATTCTGGTCCGCGCCCTCGCGCGATACAAGAGAGGCGGCCGCCGGGGGGCCCGAAGAATGCTCGGGGGAGCCCCGAAGGTTCCGGACGGACAAGGACCGGGCTTCGCCGACGGCCCCGCCCGATGGATCGTGCTCCACCTTACCCCGAAAGCCGGAACCCTTCGCTCGGACCCGGAGCTAGCGCGCCGGGTCGGGTGCCGGGGGCTCGCTGTGCGATGAGGGATGGAAGAGTGCCTTACGACCGAAGCCGTTCCCGAATTCGAGAAGGGACGGGCCTTGCCTCCGCCTTCGCCCCGAGGGGCGTTTGCCGGCACGAATCGTGGAACGGGCTGCTGGCGAACGGAGGAGGGTGCAGTGGAAATTACTCGCTGGATGACGCGGAAGGTCGTTACCGTCAAGCCGCTCGATTCGATCCAACACGCGCGCGACCTCATGCTCGAGCATCGGGTGAACCAGCTCCCGGTTGTCGAGGGAGGTCGCTTGGTGGGGATCGTGACGGACCGGGATCTTCGCGATGCTTTCCCGTCGGTCTTCTCCACCGCCCGACGGGCGCGCCGCCGAACGGACCTCCCGGACGACCCGGACCGGATCACGGTCGAAATGGTCATGACGGCGAACGTGCTCACGCTCGGCCCCGACGCCACCATGGAGGACGCGGCAAGGCTCATGAGAAAAGAGAGGATCGGTGCGATTCCGATCGTCGAAAAACAGAAGCTCGTGGGCATCGTCACGCGGAGCGACGTGCTCGACGCCTTCGTCGAGCTCGCGCCTTCTCTTTCCGCGGCGAAGCCTCTCTAGCCGCCACGAAAGCCACAAGCTTCGGGTAGCCACGGAGCCGTCCGCCCCCCGGGACCTTACCGTGACGACGTCCCTGCGCGAACCGATCCGGGCTTCCCTGGGCAGCTCACCGGCGATTCGCGGCGCGGGGCGAAGCCCGAACCCCTTACCCGCCGAGTGTCCTAGCCGTGGGAGAGACCGGCACCGCGGCCGGTTCGGGGGCCGTCCCGAGAAGCCAGTCGGCCTCGAGCCGTGTCACGCCGTACCAGTAGTTTTCGTTCCGGAAGTGGTGGAGACGGTGGTTGCGCCACACGATCCGGTAGGGCCCGAAGCGGGGCGGCACGCGAGTGTGCACGAGGAAATGAACCCACTCGTACTGGAGGGCAAGTGCCAGGTGGAGCGTGATTCCGCTCCATGCCACGCCACTCGTCGGCGCAGCGAGATGCCACGACAGGAGGAGAAGCGGGAGGCTGTAGGCGTACGAGTGGAAAGGGATGAAAAGCAGCTCGTAGTCCCACGGGTCGCGGTGGTGCGCGCGGTGTGCCTTCGGCACGGCGAAATCGAGCGTCCAGCGGCCGACCTTCCGCGGCCGGAAATGGAGGATGAAAACGTGGATGAGCCACTCCTGGAGTGGCCAGAAGGCGAGGAGCGCTGCCGCGGCCACGAAGTCGGCGGCGGAAAGGGGGCCGAGCTGCGATCTCCGGAGCGCCGCCAGCACCGTGCAGACGAAAAGGAGCCGCGGGCTTCTGTGACGCGCGAAGGCGGAAAAAGCCTCGCCGAGCGTCGTGGGAATGTGGCGCGCAGGGGACGGCTCGGCCCGCTCGGTGTCTGCAACCGGGCTTCGCGTCGAGCTGGGTTTTCGGGGAGCCTGCCTGGCTGGCATCTCCACTGGACACCCAGTATGGGGAAGTTCGCTGGCCAAGGGAAGGCGAGCCCCGGCTGCTACGAGCCGGGGCATCGGCAAGAACCCGTGCGCCGCTCCCGGGACTCTCGGGTGGCACCGGTGAAGCTCCCCGGGCCGGACTCGAACCAGCGACCATCCGGTTAACAGCCGGACGCTCTACCAACTGAGCTACCGGGGACCAGAAGTAGAGCAAAGCAGCTACCACAGGCGTCCCGGCCCTTCAAGAACCGGCCCCGGCGAGCACCCGGCAGCCGGCGGGACTCCGGACGCTCGACCCTTTTGCGTTCGACAAGCGAAGCGCCGGCGTCTCGGCCCTCGAGAGCGACGGCACCATTGCCGTAGGGGACGGACCGAGAGGAGTGGGAATCGCCTCCTGCGGAGCGGCTGCTCCGCGTCCCGTCCCGGCGCTCGGAGCTCCGGCCGCCGTCCTGGCACTTTTCGCCTTCGTCCTGCTGGGTGCTGGCCGGGCCTTCGTCGGCCCGCGTGTTTCTCGCGGCCGGCGGCCCGATTCCGCCTGACGAACACGAACAGGGTCGCCGGAGCCTGTGGCGCGCGAACCGTTCCGCCGAGCGGGCTCGTTGATTTCGTCGGGTTCGTCCTTGGGGAATGCGGCCGTACACCCCCGGCTCCCCCGATGGTCGGCATCGGGGCGAACGCCGGCGGTGCGTGGGACGACGACCGTCGTCACCGTCCCCGAGCACGGATCCCACGGAGGCGGCATCCACCCGCGATTCGAGACGTCGCGTCCGCAGTGACGGAATCCCGCCTTTCCGAAACGGGGCCACGCTGGGGGGAGGCCTCGATCGACGTACCTAAAGATGCAAAGGCCGCGCTCCCGCGCCGGGAAGAGGGGTTTTCGTGCATCCCGCGCAGGCACTGCCTCTTTTTCGGGCAGCAGTTCCGCGGGCTGGGAGGGTCGTGGGCGCCGATCCGTTCGTCGCCTCGCCCCGGCACCGCGTTTGCTCTCCCCCACGCGTGCAAGGGGGGTGCAACCCGATGATCCACGCTCGAAATCGCCGGTATGGGTACGTCGTCGCGCTTTTTTCCGTCGTGCTCCTCGTCCCCTGTGCGTGGGCACAGGAAGGGGGTGCGATCGACCCGGGTGACACGGCATGGCTTCTCGTCTCCTCGGCCCTCGTTCTGCTCATGACGCCGGCTCTCGGTTTTTTCTACGCCGGGATGGTGCGCCGGAAAAACGTGCTCGCGACGATCATGCACAGCTTCTTCATGGTCGCGCTCATCAGCGTGCAGTGGCTCGTCATCGGGTACACGCTTTCCTTCGGCCCCGATCAAGCGAAGTTTCTCGGCGGTCTCGACCACGCTTTTCTGCGCGGCGTGGGGGCGGAACCCAAGGGAACGGTACCGCACGCGGCGTTCATGATCTTCCAGGGGATGTTCGCGATCATCACGCCGGCGCTCATCACGGGCGCGTTCGCGGAGCGGATGAAGTTCGGGGCTTTCGTCCTCTTCAGCCTCCTCTGGGCGACCTTCGTCTACGATCCCGTCTGCCACTGGGTCTGGGGCGGGGGCTGGCTCGGCGAACTGGGCGCCCTCGACTTCGCCGGCGGCACGGTGGTCCACATCAATTCGGGCGTGGCGGCACTCGCAGCCGCGCTCGTCATCGGGCCGAGGCTCGGGTATCCGCGGGAGCAGATCCTGCCCAACAACCTGGGCTACACGGTTCTCGGAGCCGGCATCCTCTGGTTCGGCTGGTTCGGCTTCAACGCCGGGAGTGCTCTTGCGGCAGACGGGCTCGCGGCCACGGCCTTCGTGGCGACGCACATGGCGGCGGCGGCGGCGACGCTCGCCTGGGCAGCGTCGGAGTACTTCCACCGTGGCAAGGCGAGCGTGCTCGGCGCCGCCTCGGGGGCGGTCGCGGGGCTCGTCGCCATCACGCCGGCGGCGGGTTACGTGGGTCCGGTGAGTTCCGTCTGGATCGGAGTCGGCGCCGGGGTTCTCTGCTACGCCGCCGTGAACCTCAAGTTCCGGCTGGGCTACGACGACTCCCTCGACGTGGTCGGTGTCCACGGCGTGGGCGGTACGTGGGGTGCGCTGGCCACGGGGCTTTTCGCGTCGACGGCCGTCAATCCGGGGGGCGCAGACGGCCTCTTTTTCGGGAACCCGGGGCTCGTGGTCACGCAACTCGTCGGCGTGGCCGCGACGATCCTTTACTCCTTCGTCGTGACGTTCGTCCTTCTCAAGATCGTCGATGGCGCCGTGGGGCTGCGGGTCTCCGAAGAAGACGAGATCACCGGACTCGACCTGAGCCAGCACGGAGAGACGGGTTACAACCTATGAGGCGCGCTTTACAGGTCGGCCGAACTGGCGTAATGGGCCGGGACTGCGAGCGCAACCGAGGAGTGGGGAAACCATGAAAAAGGTGGAAGCCATCATCAAGCCGTTCAAGCTCGACGAGGTGAAAGAAGCCCTCGCGCGGGTCGGGGTGCAGGGCCTCACCGTGACCGAAGTGAAGGGCTTCGGCCGGCAGAAGGGCCACACCGAGCTCTACCGCGGGGCGGAGTACGTCGTCGATTTTCTCCCCAAGGTGAAGCTCGACATCGTGGTGCGGGACGAGCAGGTGGCCGAGGTGGTCGAGGCCATCCAGAACGCGGCGCGGACGGGCCGGATCGGAGACGGAAAGATTTTCGTCCTTCCGCTCGACGAGGTGGTTCGTATCCGTACGGGGGAGCGGGGGGGCGACGCGGTCTAGTATGCGGGACTTTCCGGCGGCGCAAAATCCATTTCGGAGAAAAGGAGGAGGTAGGAACACATGACTCCCAAAGAGGTCGTCAAGTTCGCCAAAGAGCAGAAGTGCGTCTGCGTGGATCTCAAGTTCCTCGACTTCCTGGGCACGTGGCAGCACTTCACGATTCCCATGTCGGAGCTCGACGAGCGGCTCTTCGAGGAAGGGACCGGGTTCGACGGGTCCTCGATCCGCGGCTGGCAGCCCATCAACGCTTCGGACATGCTCGTGGTCCCCGATCCGGAAACGGCCGTCGTCGACCCGTTCATGCAGGAGAAGACCCTGAGCCTCATCTGCAACATCGTGGACCCGATCACCAAGGAAGAGTACACGCGCGACCCGCGGAACATCGCACGGAAGGCCGAGGCGTATCTCAAGTCCACGGGCATCGGGGACGTGGCGTACTTCGGGCCGGAACCCGAGTTCTTCATTCTCGACGACATCCGCTTCGACCAGAACGAGCACTGCGGGTTCTACTTCCTGGATTCGAAGGAAGGGCGCTGGAACAGCGGCCGCGAAGAGAACCCGAACCTGGGCTACAAGCCCCGCTACAAGGAGGGCTACTTCCCCGTGCCGCCGACCGACTCCCTGCAGGACATCCGGCAGGAAATGGTCCTGATCATGGAGCAGGTCGGCATCCGGGTGGAAAAGCAGCACCACGAGGTCGCCACGGCCGGTCAGGCCGAGATCGACATGCGCTTTCTTCCGCTCGTGAAGATGGGCGACGCGCTGAAGTGGTACAAGTACATCGTGAAGAACGTCGCCCGCCGTCACGGAAAGACGGCGACCTTCATGCCGAAGCCCATCTTCCAGGACAACGGATCCGGGATGCACACCCACCAGTCCATCTGGAAGGGCGAAAAGCCCCTCTTTGCGGGTGACGGTTACGGTGGCCTTTCCGAGCTCGCGCTCCACTACATCGGCGGCATCCTCAAGCACGCCCCGGCCATCGCGGCCTTCTCGAACCCCTCGACCAACAGTTACCGCAGGCTCGTCCCCGGCTTCGAGGCGCCCGTGAACCTCGCCTACTCGAGCCGGAACCGCTCGGCCGCCGTCCGCATCCCGATGTATTCGCCCTCCCCGAAGGCCAAGCGGATCGAGGTCCGATTCCCCGACCCGCTCTGCAACGGCTACCTCACGTTCGCGGCCATGCTCATGGCGGGACTCGACGGCATCCAGAACAAGATCGACCCGGGAGAACCGCTCGACAAGGACATCTATTCGCTCACACCCGAGGAGCTCGAGGGGGTGCCCTCCATGCCGGCGAGCCTCGAGGAAGCTCTCCAGTGCCTCAGGCGCGACCACGAGTTCCTGCTGAAGGGCGACGTCTTCACGCAGGACGTGATCGACACCTGGATCGAGTACAAGATGGAGCACGAGGTGAACGCGATCCGACTCCGTCCTCACCCCTACGAGTTCGCCCTCTACTACGACGGCTGATCCTGCCGGGTCCGCCGGCCCGCAGGCTCGCGGCGTTCGCAAGACGGCCGGTTTCCCTTCCGGGAGACCGGTTTTTCTTGCATCGGTCCTTCGGACGCGACGGAGCGCGTCCCTCCGGATCAATGGCGTCCCGATCGGGGGAAAAACGACTGGAAGAGCAGCGTGACGGCTCCGATCGTGATGAAGGAGTCCGCGATGTTGAAGGCAGGCCAGGCGTAGCCGCGGAAGTGGAAGTCGAAGAAATCGACGACCTCCCCCATCCGCACCCGGTCGACCAGATTCCCGAGTGCACCCCCGAAAATCCCGCCGAGGGCGAACTGCCCCCAGCGGTCGCGCTCGTCGAGTTGCCGCAGAAAGTAGAAAAGAAAACCGATGGCGAGAGCCGAAGCGACGAGAAAGAAGGGCAAGCGAAGCCCCGAGTCCCAGCCCGCGAGGAGCCCGAAGGCGCCGCCTTTGTTGCGAACGTAGGTCAGGTGGAAAAACCCCTCGATCACGGGAAGCGATTCGTGGAGCTCGAAGCTCCGGGCCACGTACCACTTGGTCGTCTGGTCGAGGACGAAGACCCCGGCCACGACGAGACCGAAAAACGCGTGCTTACCCACGGAGCACCTGTTCGACGACGCGAACGCAGCGGCCGCAGAGGGTCGGGTGCCGGGAATCGGTGCCCACTTCTTCGCGGAAGTTCCAGCACCGCTCGCACTTCGAGCCGCGCGCCGGCTCCACCTCCACGCGGAGCTCCGCCCCGTCGCTCGAGACTTCGACCTGCGAGACCGTGAGCAGCTCCCGGAGCTCCTCCGGGGAGAGGACGTCCTCCTTTCCGTCGAGCGAAATCCGCACGAAGGCCTCTCTCGGGTGGTGGATGACGCGGCGGTTTCGGGCTTCCTCGAGTTTCTTCGTCACCGAGGAGCGAAGCTCGAGAACCCGTTCCCACTTCCGCGCGAGCGCCGCGTCGCGGAACTCGGCCGGAAGCTCCGGAAATCCCGCGAGAAAGACGCTTTCCGCCTTCCCCCGATAGGCCGGCGCGTGCTCCCAGATTTCTTCGGCCGTGAACGACAGGACCGGCGCCATGACGCGGGCCAGCGCGTCCAGGACGTGCCACTGCACGGTTTGCGCCGCGCGGCGTTCGGTGCTCCGGGGGAGAGAGCAGTACAGGCGGTCCTTCGTCATGTCCAGATAGAGGGCACTGAGATCCACGGCGCAGAAGTTGTTGAGCGCGTGGTAGACGACGTGGAATTCGTACCGGTCGTACGCGTCCCGGCAGCGTTCGACGAGCTCCGAGAGCCTGTGGAGGGCCCAGCGGTCGAGCTCCCGGAGAGCGCGCGCGTCGTACGCGACGGCGTCGCGGTCGGGGTCGAAATCGTAGAGGTTTCCGAGAAGAAAGCGCGCGGTGTTGCGGAGCCTCCGGTACGCTTCGACGAGTCGCTCGAGAATCTCGGGGGAGATCCGCATGTCTTCCCGGTAGTCCGTCGCGGCGACCCAGAGCCGGAGGATCTCGGCCCCGTGCCGCCGCAGGATCTCCTCGGGCGCCACGACGTTCCCGAGCGACTTCGACATCTTGCGGCCTTCGGCGTCGACGAAAAAGCCGTGGGTGAGGACGGCCCGGTAGGGCGCCCCGCCGCGCGTGGCGACGGCCGTGAGCAGCGAGGTGTGGAACCACCCTCGGTGCTGGTCGCTGCCCTCGAGGTAGAGGTCCGCCGGCCAGCCGAGCTCGGGCCGCGATTCCAGGACGGCCGCGTGGCTCACCCCCGAGTCGAACCAGACGTCGAGGATGTCTTTTTCCCGGCGGAAGCGGCGCCCTCGGCACCTCGGGCACGCGAGGTCGGGGGGCAGCACCCGGGAATCGGGGGCCGTGAACCAGATTCCGGAACCCTCGCGTTCCACCCGGGCGGCCACGTACTCCGCGAGCTCGGGCGTGGCCAGAAGCTCTCCGCACGTCTCGCAGTAGACGGCCACGATCGGCACGCCCCACGCTCGCTGTCTCGAGATGCACCAGTCGGGGCGCGTCTCCATCATCCCCCGAATGCGTTCGCGCCCCCACGAGGGGATCCAGCGCACCCGGTCGATTTCTTCGAGCGCCCGGCGGCGCAGATTCTCGTGCTCGACGGAAACGAACCACTGTTCGGTGGCGCGGAAGATCACCGGCTTCTTGCACCGCCAGCAGTGCGGGTAGGAATGCGTGTACCGATCGTGGGCCACGAGCGCTCCCCGCTCGCGCAAAAGCTCGAGCACCTTCGGGTCGGCGTCGAAGACGAAGGTGCCGGAGAGCTCGGGAACCTCGTCCGTGAAGCGGCCCTCCTGGTCGACCGGGGAGTAGATCTCCAGGCCGTACGCAGTTCCGGTCTCGTAGTCCTCGCTACCGTGGCCCGGAGCGATGTGGACGCATCCGGTGCCGTGCTCGAGCGTCACGTAGGAAGCCAGGACGAAGCGCGATTCCCTCTCGATCCAGGGGTGGCGGGCCCTTCCACCCTCGAGCTCCGCGCCGCGGAAGCGGGCGAGGACCCGAACGTCCTGCCATCCTGCCGCCCGCGCCGTCGGCTCGAGGAGCCCTTCGGCGAGCAGGAACACGCGCTCGCCGACTTCCGCTGCGACGTAGGAAAGCTCGGGATGGAACGCCAGGGCGAGGTTCGCCGGCAGCGTCCAGGGAGTCGTTGTCCACGCGAGCACTCGCACGTCGCGCCCTCGGAGTGCCGAGAGGGCAGGCGGGAAAGGCGGTTCGACCGGGAAGGCGACGTAAACCGAGTGGGCCACGTGATCGGCGTACTCGACTTCGGCCTCGGCGAGCGCCGTGACGCAGGAGGGGCACCAGTAGACGGGTTTTTTCCGCCGGTAGACGAAGCCTCCCGCGAGAAAGCGCGCGAACTCCCGAATTTCGGCCGCCTCGTAGTGCGGGTCGAGCGTCAGGTAGGGACGTTCCCAGTCGCCGAGGACGCCGAGACGGCGAAACTCCTCGCGCTGGATCTCGACGAAGCGGAGCGCGTGCTCGCGGCAGCGGGCGAGAATCGTCGCCACGTCGGCCGAGCCGCGCCGGAGTCCGCCGCTTTTTTCCACCTGCAGCTCGATCGGAAGCCCGTGGCAGTCCCAGCCCGGAACGTAGGGGGCGTCGTAGCCCGTCATGCTGCGGAACTTCACGACGAAGTCCTTGAGGATCTTGTTGAGAGCCTGACCGAGGTGGATGTGGTTGTTCGCGTAAGGGGGCCCGTCGTGGAGGACGAACCTGGGCTTGCCGCGATTTTTCTCCCGAAGGGCGGCGTAGAGGTTTTTTTCCTGCCACTTGCGGAGGATCTCGGGCTCCCGCTGCGGCAGGTTGGCACGCATCGGAAAGGTGGTTTTCGGGAGGTTGAGCGTCGCTTTGTAATCCATTCCGGACCGAAGTCGGTTTCCGTCTACCAGCAGGGTCTCGGGGGTTCAACTTTCGTCGGTCTTCCCGTACCGTGATCCGCTCGCTAGCCTAGGGAACGCCATGGTGGAGCGCATCGTCACGGATTTCCGCCGGCAGGGGTACCCGAGCTACGAGAAGATCGACGAGGAGGGCCAGGCCAAGCCCTGTGTCTACGGTGTCGCCTGGGTCAACGAAGACACGCTCCGGACGATCGAAAAGCGCGGAGGGCGGCCCACCGGACCCAAGGGGGAGCCCCTGGACGGCTCCACCCGACCCGGGAGCGGATGAACGAAGCGCTTCGCTTCTGTTGCGCGTGCGGCACCGCCCTCGAACGGAGGAGGTTCAAGGAGGGCGAGCCGGAACGGGCTGTTTGCCCGGCCTGCGGGAGGGTCCACTACCTCGACCCGAAAGTGGCCGTCGGGCTCGTGTGCGCCGTAGGATCGGGCGTCGTCCTCGTCCGGCGGGCCATCGAGCCGTCGTACGGGAAGTGGGTGTTTCCCGGCGGCTTCGTCGATCGCGGCGAGAGTCTCGAAGCGGCCGCCAGGCGCGAGACGCGCGAGGAGATCGGTGTCGTGGCCGAGGTCCGGGATCTCGTCGGGGTGTACTCCTACGAGCAGAACCCGGTCGTTCTCGTCGTGTACCGGGGGCGGATCGTTTCGGGCGAGCCGAGGGCCGGGGACGAGGCTCTCGAGGTCGGGATTTTCGCCGAGCGTGACATCCCCTGGGACGAACTCGGCTTCCGGAGCACCCGCGAAGCGCTCCGCGACTACTTCCGCTCGGCCGAACGTGGCTAGGCGAGCCCTCGAGGTCGAGGCCTGGCGCGGCCTCTCGGCGATCCGGCACGGGTTTTACGGCCGGCTCGGCGGGCGGAGCCGGGGAGCTTTCGCCGAGCTCGACCTGTCGTTCGAAGTCGGGGATGCGAAGGAGTGCGTGGAGGAAAACTGGAGGATCGTCCGCGAGGATCTCGCACCCCTCGAACCGGTTCTCCCGCGGCAAGTCCACGGTTTCGAGGTCGTCGAGGTCGAGGGTCCTTTCTCCGAAAGGCCTCCTTGCGATGCGCTCTTCACCAGACGGCCGGGCCTCGCACTCGGGGTGCTCACCGCGGACTGCCTTCCCGTTCTCCTGGTCGCACCGCCCTCCCGGGCCGTGGCCGTCGTTCACGCCGGCTGGCGGGGCACGGCAGGCGACATCGTGGGAAGAACGGTGGCCCGGATGGGCGTTCCGCCGGACTCTCTTTTTGCCGCGCTCGGTCCCGCGATCGGGGGGTGCTGCTACGAGGTCGGCCCCGAAGTGGTTCGGGCCCTGCGCTCGACGTACGGGACGGGCGTGCCGGGGATTTCGCGTCGTGCGGAGCGCACCTTCGTGGAGCTGCGTACCGTCAATCGTTACGCGCTGCTGCGCGCGGGCGTGCGGCCGGACCGAATCTGGGAGGTGGGTCCCTGCACCCGATGCGCCTCCGACCTTTTCTTTTCGCACCGCGGTGCCGGAGGCGCGCCGACGGGCCGGCAGCTTTCTTTCGTCGCGATCGCGGGCCGGTCCTGATTTCTCCCGGCTCCGTCTTCTGGTAGCATCGCTCGCGTCGGAAGGACCTCTCCATGAAGCGAATGGCCGTCGTTCTCTCGCTGGTAGCTCTCCTCTCGGTCCCGCCCCTGGCTCGGGCCGACATGTCCCGTGTCCCGAACTCCGGGACTGCACGGCACGCCGACGAGTACGACGAGCTCGAATCCCATCCGCTGCGGATCGCTGCTTACCTGCTCCATCCCGTGGGCTTCGCGCTCGAATGGCTCGTGGCCCGGCCGCTCCACGCTTTGGTGTCCCAGCCCGGCTTGGACAAGGTTTTCGGACACCGGCCCCACGAGGACTGAAAGGTCAGACCTCGTCGTCGACACGCTCGATCGGGGCGAGACGCAAGACGAGCTTTTTCAGACCCGCTTCGCGGAAGTGGACGAGGGCTTTCGTACCCTCTCCGCTTCCTTCGAGCTTCCGGACGACGCCCACGCCGAAGGTGGCGTGCCGGATCCGGGTTCCCACCGGGAAGGCCGGCCGGGGAGAGGCCGCCACCCACGGTGGCTCTTCGGGGAGTTGCGAGTCCGAACGGTCGACCCGGACTTCCCGCGAATCGGTCGCTCCCTCTTCGCAGGGTGCGAGGAGCTCGGAAGGAACCTCCCGCAAAAACCGGGACGGGAGGGCCCTGCCCGTGCGCCCGAAGAGCGCGCGCCGCTCCGCGTAGGAGAGGAAAACCCGTCGGCGGGCGCGCGTGAGCGCGACGTAGAAAAGCCTTCTTTCCTCCTCGAGCCCCTCGGGGTCGACGGAAGAGCGGTCGTGCGGGAAAAGGCCTTCCTCGCACCCGGTGACGAACACCACCGGGAACTCGAGACCCTTGGAGTTGTGGACCGTCATGAGCACGAGGCGGTCGTTCTGTTCCGGTAGCTCGTCCACGTCGGCCACGAGCGCCACCTGCTCGAGGAACTCGGTCAGCGTCCCTCCGTACGAGGCGTCGAATTCCTCGCAGAAGCCCAGAAATTCGCGGACGTTCTCGAGTCTTGCCGCCGCCTCTTCGCTTCCGTCGTCGAGGCGGCCCGTGTACCCGGTTTCCTCGACGATCGTCCGCAAAAGCGGAGCCACTCCGCTCTCGGGCGCGAGAGCGGACCAGCGCCGGAGCAAGGAGCCGAACGACTCCACCCTTCTGGCCACGGGCGGGGCGAGCCCCGTCGGAGTCGGATCGAGGACCAGGTCGAAAAGACGCCGTCCCTTGGCCCGCGCCGTGCTCTGGAGGGTCGTCGACGTGGTCTTCCCGATCCCGCGGGGAGGCACGTTCAGGATGCGGGCGAGCGAAAGCTCGTCGTCGGGGTTCGCGAGGACCCGGAGGTAGGCGAGGAGGTCCTTCACCTCCTTGCGGTCGTAGAAACGGAGGGACCCCACGAGACGGTAGGGAACGTGTTGTCGGACGAGCTCTTCTTCGAGTGCCCGGGACTGTGCGTTCGTGCGGTAGAACACGGCGATGTCGGAGTACGCGTGTCCCTTCGCGCGGAGCGCGAGAATTTCCCGGACCACGAACCTGGCTTCCGCCCGCTCGTCTTCCGCGGCGTGCAGCCGGATCGGCTCGCCCGGGGGATTGTGCGTCCAGAGGTTTTTCGGGTGCCGGGAGAGGTTGTGCGAGATCACGGCGCCTGCGGCGGCGAGGATGGTCGCGGTCGAGCGGTAGTTCTGTTCCAGCCGGAAAATTCGGGCGTCCGGGAAGTCTCGTTCGAATTGCAGGATGTTGCGGAGATCGGCTCCTCGCCAGCGGTAGATCGACTGGTCGTCGTCACCCACGGCGAAAAGGTTGCGATGCTCCTCCGCCAGAAGGCGCACGAGTCGGTACTGTACCCGGTTCGTGTCCTGGAACTCGTCGACCAGCACGTATCGGAAACGCTCGCGGTAGCGGGCGAGCACGTCGGGATTTTCCCGGAAAAGCCGGAGCGGGAGAAGCAGGAGGTCGTCGAAGTCGAGGGCGCCCGACTCCGAGAGGCGGCGCTGGTAGGCTTCGTAGACCGACGCGATCCGCGCCTTCGATGGATCCGACGCCGGGAGATCCCGCGGGCTGCGCCCTTCCGTTTTCGCGCGGCCGATCGCCCGGAGGAGGCGGCCCGGGGGGTAGAGCTCGGGGTGAAGGTCGAGGGAGAGGGCGACCTCTCGAACGACCTGCAGCTGATCGTTCTCGTCGTAGATCACGAAATTCGGAGCCAGGCCCATCCGGTGGCCTTCGATCCGCAAGAGACGGGCGCAAAGGGAGTGGAACGTGGAAAGCCAGATGCCCCGGACTTCCTGACCGAGCCGCGCCTCGACCCGCGCGCGCATTTCCCTGGCTGCCTTGTTCGTGAACGTGACGGCAAAAAGGGAGGAGGGCGAAGCGCCGCAGTCGCGGACGAGTCGGACGATTCGTTCGGTCAGGACGCGGGTTTTCCCGCTCCCGGCTCCCGCGACGACGAGCACCGGCCCGTCCGGTGCCAGTACGGCTTCTCGTTGCTGGGAATCGAGTTCGAGCACGGGCCGCGCACTTTAGCCGAGCACTGCCGGAGAAGGGAAGCCCGTTTTCCCGGTGCGCCCCCGGGTGTTAGGCTCGCGGGGTGCGCTACGAGCCGAAGGATTCCTTTTATCGAAAGGCCAAGTCGCGTGGTTACCGGTCACGGGCGGCGTACAAACTCCTCGAGCTCGACCGCCGCTACCGCATCCTTCGACCGGGTGACGTGGTCGTCGACCTCGGCGCCTGGCCCGGGGGATGGCTCCGGATCGCGGCGGAGCGCGTGGGCGAAAAGGGGCGCGTGGTGGGTGTGGACCGGACGCCGATCGAACCCCTGCCGTTCCCGTGGGTTTCGGTCGTCACCGGAGACATCCTGGACGAAAATGTGCGGGAGCGGCTCCGCGAGCTCCTCGGAGGCGATGCGGATGTCCTTCTCTCCGACCTTTCTCCCCGCCTGAGCGGTGTCCGGGACAGGGACGAGGAGGCCATGCTCGAGCTCGTCCGGGCGGCGCTCGAGGTCGCCGATCGGATGCTGCGGCGAGGGGGACGGGGGGTCTTCAAGCTCTTCACGGGCTCTGCCCAGGCCGAGGGGGTCCGGGCCCTGAGAGAGCGGTTCTCCCGGGTTTCCACCACCCGGCCCGAGGCTACGCGGCGAGGTTCTTCGGAGCTTTACGCCGTCGCGTTCGGCTTTCGGCGCTAGTTTCCGGCCGAAAGTGTGCACGAACGGCCGGGAGACGGTCTCCCGCCGTCCCTACACCGCGTCCGTCCGCTGCCTGGCCCGGTTCTCGCATGCTAGTCCCCGGCGAGTATCCGAGGGCGGTATGGGAAAGACGGTGGGTTCGACCGGTCGTTTCGCAAGTCAGTTCGGCTCGCTGCCGTGCCGGCGGGCCCCCGGGGCGGTTCTCTTCCCTTTCGCCGAGGGGGGTAACGCATGAATCTGGGGGCGTTTTCGGAGTGGAAAAAGCGAATCGGGAAGTTCCTCACGGTTTCCCTCTCGGAGCTGAACCCGCTTCGCTCCCAGGAGCCCTACCTCTGCGCGGACATCGGTTCGGCTTCGATCAAGCTCCTCGAGGTGCGGCCTGCCGGCGGCAGCGTAGCGGTGACGGCTTTCGGCACCGCGCCGACACCCCCTGGGGCGGTCCACAGTAGTTCGGTCCAGGACCCGTCCGTGGTCGCCGAAGCTCTTCGCACCGTCGTCGAAGCCAAGAAAATGCGAGCACGCAAGGCGATCACGGCCGTTCCGGGCCCTGCCGTGATCATCAAACGGATGAGCTTTCCCGCTCAGAGCCCCGAGGAACTCGAGAGCGCGGTCCTCTACGAGGCGGGCAACTTCATTCCCGAGGATCTCGAGAACGTGAGCCTCGACTACCAGGTCGTGGGAACGAGCGAGGACGGGAAGCGGTTCGAGGTGCTCGTCGTGGCGGCCAAGAGGGACATCGTGATGAGCTACGTCGACGCTCTCCGGGCCGCGGGGCTCCAGCCCGTCGTCGTCGACGTCGACCATTTCGCCCTCGAGAACATGTACGAAGCCAACTACGACCCGGGCTCCGCCAACGTCGTGGCTCTGGTCCACATCGGGGCGCGATTTTCGTCGATCAACATCCTGAAGAAAGGCGTTTCGAGCTTCACCGGCGACGTGCCGGTGGGTGGGCGCGACGTGAGCGAGCTTCTGGTTCGCGAGCTCGGGATCGAGATGGCGGATGCCGAGACCCTCAAGACGGGGGGATCGCTGCGCAGCGTGCCGCCGGAGCGGGCCGAGGAGGTTCTGCGCTCGGCTGCCGAGACGCTGGTCGACGAAATCCACCACGCCCTCGGGTTTTTCTGGACGGCGGCCACCGACGAGGCGATCGATGTCGTCTACCTGAGCGGAGGCTCGGTCCGCATTCCGGGGCTCGCCGAAATCCTCGGCCAGCGGCTCGAGGTGCCCGTGGAAGTCGCCAAGCCTTTCGCGCGCATCCCGCATCCCGGGAGCCCTACGTTCGAGGAAGCGGCCCCCGTGCTGGCCGTGGTGGCGGGGCTCGCGACGCGGAGGCTCGATCGGAACGGGAGCCGCTCATGATCCAGGTCAACCTTCTCCCCACCCGGGAAGCGCAGGAAGCTTTCGCGAAAAGGCAGCAGGCGGCCTTCGTGGCTTTCGGCGTTTGCGTCTATCTCCTCGCCCTCGTGATCCCTTACGCCTACCAGAAGCGCGAGCTCGGCATTCTCGAGGTGGAGATGGAAGCACTCAGGGCCCAGCTCGCCGAGTACGCGGAGAAGACCAAGGAAGCGCGGGATCTCGACAAGAAGGTCGCCGAACTCCGCGAAAAACTTCGCGTCATCCGCTCGCTCGACGAAAAGCGGGTCGGGCCCGAGCGTGTCCTGGCGGACCTGGCGAAGGCCTGCCCGGAAAAGCTCTGGCTCGAGGAGTTCTCCGAAGAGGACGGGAAAGCCACGCTGGTCGGCTGGTCGCTCGACAACCAGACCGTGGCGGAATTCATGCGGCAGCTCGAGGTTTCGCCGTACTTCCACGGCGTCGACCTTTCCGAGGCCACGCAACCCGTGGATTCGGGTAGCCAGCCGCGGGTGGTGCTGCGCGACGGCACGGACGTTCGATTCAGCCGCTTCGTGATCACCGCCTCCGTGGACTACTTCGGCAAGGACGGGGTGGCGGAGACGGAAAAAGCCCGGGAAAAGCAGGTGGAAACCCGTCCCGTCACGGGGCCGGACGAAGACGCGGACGACGTGCCGAGGACGTCATGATGGCCATCCTGGAACGCTTTTTCGAACTCCCCCTGCGGCAGCGTGTTCTTTTCGGCCTCACGCTGTTTCTCGGGAGTCTCTTTCTCTACCTGAGCTGGTTCTACTGGCCGCTCTCCGCGCAGGTCCGGGAAAGACGCGAACTCGTCGAGAACCTGAAGGTCCGCCTCGAGCGCGAAAGGAAACTGGCCGCGAACCTCGATCGCATGCGCCAGATCGTGGCCGAGCTCGACGCGGCCCTGCGCAAGGCGACGGCCCAGCTTCCCGACGGAAAAGAAATCCCGGAGCTTCTGAGTAGCATCTCTTCGCTCGGACGCGAGGCGGGGCTCGAGATCCTCGTGTTCCGCCAGGAGCCCGAGCGTTACCAGGACTTCTACGCGGAGGTGCCCGTGCAGATCCAGGCAGCCGGCTCCTACTACCAGCTCGCGAGCTTTTTCCAGAAGCTCGGTCGGCTCGACCGGATCGTCAACGTGAGCGGCATCCGCATCCGCGAAGAGAGCGTCGAGGGCGGAAACGTGAGACTCACCACGCAGTGCTCCGTCACGACGTATCGCTTCCTCGACGCCGAAGAGCGCGAGCGTCTGGCGAAGAAAAAGGAGGACGGAAAGTGAAAGGCCGTATCGCCTTCGTGGTTTGGTCGAGTTGCGTGGGGCTGCTGCCCTGGCGCCCCTGCCCGTGCGGGGCGGAAGAGAGCTGGCCCGTTGCCGTGGCCGTGGAACAAGCGCCGGCCGTCCAGGCTCCGCTCGAGCTCGAGCGCGATCCCTTTCGGCCCTTCGTCCTGGACCTCCGGGTGTCCCGGGAGCCGAGCAGGCCGAAAACCCCGCTTCAGAAGTACGACATCGGCCAGCTCAAGCTCGCCGGCATCGTGCTCGATCCGGGTGGATCCTACGCCGTGGTCGAGGACAGCATCGGCATGGGGTACATCGTGACGGTGGGGACCCCGATCGGGCTCCGTGACGGAGTCGTCACGAAGATCTCCGCCGAGGGCGTGACGGTGGAGGAGCGGACGGTCGACTACTTCGGCCGAGAAGTGGTGCGGGAGGTGACGATGAAACTACCCGTGGAAACCGAAGAAGGCACGGCCGTGGCCCGCGCGGGCGGGGAGGTTCGTCCATGAAACGGGTCCGCCGGAGTTCCTTCCCTGTCCGGGGCGCGGCCCTGCTCGTGGGGCTCCTCGTGCTCCCGGGGTGCACGGAGGTCGCCCGGAAGAGGACCCCGGATCGGACCGGAGTGGCGGAAAGCCGCGCGGAAGTTTCGAGGGTTCGCACCGAGACCCACGCCCGGACGCGCGCGGCGACCTCCAGGGTCCCGCTCGAGGTCCGGGAAATTCGAGTCGTCGAAGACAACGGCCAGGAAGGCGTCTTCGTGAAGCTCAATCGGCCCGTCGGGGAGGTGTCTCACTTCTCGCTTCCGAACTCTCCCCGCATCGTCGTCGAACTCGAGGACGGGCCCCCCGGTCCCTCGTCGGTGGAGAGGTTCGAGGTCGGGAACCCGAAGGTCCGCGAGATCGCCCTCGGAACCGGGGGAGGCAAGCTGCGACTCGGCCTCGAGCTTGCCGGCGATCGGGTGCCCGAGTACACGGTGGATACGCTCGGGGATACTCTCGTGGCTTTCGTGGGAGAGCCGAGCGGGAAGACGGGCGAAGTGCGAGAAAAAGTCGTGTGGCCCGCGGAAGCGGCCGCGGCCGGCGGCTCGACCGCGGAGAGGTCGGACGCGACGGAGCGCGAGGGCGGGAACCCTGCCCGGAAACTCTACACCGGGCGGCGGATTTCTCTCGACTTCAAGGATGCCGACGTCCACAACGTCCTGCGGCTTCTCGCGGAGGTGAGCGGCCTCAATATCGTGGCGACGGACGACGTCCAGGGGAAGGTCACGCTCAAGCTCCACGACGTGCCGTGGGATCAGGCGCTCGATATCCTGCTGCAGGCCATGGGGCTCGAGAGCGTGCAGGAGGGAAACGTGCTCCGGATCTCGACGGTGCGACGCCTCAAAGAAGAGCGGGAGGAACTCGCGCGTGCGCAGGAGGCTGCCAAGGCCGTGGAGCCTCTGCGCGTCGCCTACATTCGGCTCAACTATGCCAAGGCGAAAAAGCTCGCGGAGCTCATCCGGGGCGAGGAAATGCTGCGCCTTCGCGGCTTCGGCGGGGCGCGGACGAGCGAAGAGGAAGTCGGTATCCTGAGCCAGCGCGGCAGCGTCATGGTCGACGAGTTCACCAACACGCTGATCGTGCGCGACATCCAGCGAGGGATCGACAACGTGCGGGAAATGGTCCGCCAGCTCGACGTGCAGACACCGCAGGTGCTCATCGAGTCCGTCATCGTCGAAGCCACCACGGACTTCGCCCGCTCTCTCGGCGTCCAGTGGGGTTACCGCGGCAACTTCGGTCCCCAGACCGGCACCCCGACGGGACTCAATTTTCCCGGGTCGATCGAGTTCGGCGGGGCGGGTCTCGGTACGGGTAGCGGGAACGTGCCCTTTCTCGTCGACTTCCCGGCCGGCGGGAACTTCGGTCCGGGCGCGGGCAGCGCCTTCGACCTGCTCCTGGGGTCGGTCGACGGGACGCAGGCCCTCAACGCCCGTCTTTCGGCGCTCGAGGAGCAAGGAAAAGGGAAGGTCATCTCGCGGCCGCGCGTGGTCACGCTCAACAACGTGCCCGCGACCATCAAGAGCCTCACGATCCTGCGAGTGAAGCTCCCCTCGACCGGCACGGTGATCAACACGGGAGCCGGCGGCGCCGCGGGCGCTCAGACGGTGGCGACCGAGAAAATCGAGACCGGAATCATCCTGACCGTCACGCCCCTCGTTTCTTCCGACGGCTTCGTCCTCCTGGACCTCAGTGCCAAGTCGAGCCAGGCGGATTTCTCGCGCACGGTGGATTCCATCCCCACGGAAATCAGCCGCGAGGCGAACTCCCACATCCTCGTCAAGGACGGGCAGACCGTCGTCCTCGGCGGGATCTACCGCGACACGACGAACACGCAGAAATCCGGTGTCCCGTTCTTCTCGGACATCCCCGTCCTGGGTTCGGTGTTCCGGAGCCTGCTCCGGTCGGACCGGCGGGAGGATCTCCTGGTCTTTCTCACCCCGAGGGTCCTCGGTGGTCCCGTGCAGGGGCTGCCCACGGCGCAGGACCTCTGGCTCAACCGGGATCGGGGGTAGGACGCCGCCGCGGGAGAAGCGGCCTTACGTGAAACGGAAAGCCGAGTTCATCGCCCTCACCGGTTTCATGGGAACCGGGAAGACGGCCGTCGGCCGGGCCCTGGCCGAAAGGCTCGGTTGGAAATTCGTCGACACGGACACGCGGATCGAGGAGATGGAAGGATCGTCGGTGGCCGAAATCTTCGCGCGGAAGGGAGAGCTCTACTTCCGGCGGCGGGAACGGGAGGTCGTGGAAAGACTCGTCGGCGAGAAAAAGGTCGTGGTGGCCACGGGCGGCGGGACGATCGTCGACCCGAGAAATCGCGAGCTTCTCCGGGCGGCGGGACCTCTGGTGTGCCTGAGGGCCTCGCCGGAGGAGATCGAGCGGCGCACGCAAGGTCCCGAGCGTCCGCTTCTCGAGGGCGCCGCGAATCGGAGCGAGCGCATCCGCACGCTTCTTGCCGAACGCGAGGCCGCCTACGCGGGGGCGGACTACCACGTGGACACGAACGGTCTCGAAGTCGAGCAGGTGGTCGAGAAGATCCTCGAGCTCCTGCGGGAGGGGGGAAACTGATGGCGGGAAAAAAAATCGAGGAAACGCTCACGGTCTCCCTGGGGGAGCGCTCGTATCCGATCTACATCGGCAAGGGCATCCTGGGCGAGGTGGGAGCCAAGCTCCGGGAGCTCCGATGCGGGACGTCGGCGGCGGTCGTCACGAACAACGTGGTGGCTCCGCTCTATCTGGGCAAGGTCGTTCGGTCGCTTCGCGATCACGGCTTCGAGACGACGACCATCGAGATCCCGGACGGCGAAGAGCACAAAAATCTCGCCTGGCTCACCTTCGTCTACGACCGACTCGTGGACGCCCGGCTCGAGCGGAACTCGCCCATCCTCGCCCTCGGGGGCGGCGTGGTCGGCGACCTCGCGGGCTTCGCGGCCGCGACGTTTCTCCGGGGCGTCCCCTTCGTCCAGCTTCCGACGACACTCGTGGCTCAGGTCGACGCGAGCGTGGGCGGCAAGACGGGGGTCAACCACCCCGAGGGGAAGAACCTGATCGGTGCCTTCTACCAGCCGCGCTTCGTCCTCGTCGACGTCCGGACTCTCAAGACGCTACCGAAAAGGGAATTCACCGCCGGACTGGCCGAGGTCGTCAAGTACGGCGTCATTCTCGATCCGGACCTTTTCGCGCTCGTCGAAGAGCGTCTTCCTGCTCTGCAAGCCCTCGACGAGGATCTCCTCGTGCAGGTCGTGCGCACCTGCTGCGCGATCAAGGCACTCGTGGTGGCGGAAGACGAGCGCGAGAGCGGGTTTCGGGCGGTGCTCAATTTTGGCCACACCGTCGGCCACGCTGTCGAAAGCCTGACGGAATACCGGCGCTACCTGCACGGTGAAGCGGTCGCCATAGGCATGGCGTTTGCTGCCCGCTTCTCGGCGGCGCGTGGACTATGCAAGCAGGAGACAGCGGAGCGGGTCGTCCGGCTTCTCAAAAGGGCGCACCTTCCCGTGACGATCCCCAAGGAGATACGCGGAAAGCCTTTGGCGCTTGCCGTCGAGACGGACAAAAAAATCCGCGGCGGCAAGATCCGTTTCGTCGCCCTCGAGGACATCGGCCGCACGCGGTTTCTCGAGGTCGACCCGGAGGAGATCGGCGAGTTTTCCCAGCGGTCGGATTGACGGAGAGGTTTCTATGAGAGGACGGCGTTCGTGGAGTTGGGCGGTCGCTTTCTGTGTGGCGGCCCTTCTTTGGGGTTGCGGTTCGACGACGGACGAGGACCAGCTCGTCCTCGAGTTTCTCGGTTTCGAGGGCGAAGGGATCGAGCAGGCGGACCGGGTGGGTCCCGGGGCGGCCGAGGTCGACGTGATTCCGTCCTGCTGCAGCGTGGACACGGCCACGGGTCTCTGCACCGAGGCCGAGCTCTTCACGGAAACCGCCGCGAACGCGCTCTTCACGAACCACCAGAAGGCGGACATCACGATCGACCGCTACGAGGTGGAAATCCTCGGAGCGAGCCTGGGCGTCTTCGAGGGTTCCGGGGGCGGCCAGGTGGTGCCGGGCCGCCGCTGCCAGAACGACCCGACGCGCCCCTGCGCGACGGACGCGGACTGCGGGGCCGCCGTAGGCATCGCCGGCGGCTGCGTCGCTTCGGTGAGCTCGGTCCACGTTCTTCTCTTCGACTTTTCCACCAAGCAACTCATCCTGCCCGACGTGGAGCCTTTCGGCCGCACCTTCCCCGTCGAGGTTCGCTTCGAGGCGAGCGATCTCGCAGGCGGCAAGTACCGGATTCGCGTCCCGTTCCAGGCGAGATTCGACAACTTCGACAACTGTGAGGTGACGCAATGACGGCGTACGGGCGGAAGGGTTTCGGGCCGCGGGAGCTTCTCGCTGCCTGCTTGTTCGCGGCGTTCTGCGCCGCCTGCAACGGGGGCGGAAACGGGGGTGGTGCGGGGGTCGCCGAGCCCACGCCGACGCCGACCGCGGGCCGGAACTCGGTGACGCGGAGCAACCCGAACGGGACGACGACGCTCGTGGTGGAGAAACTCGAATTTTCCGCGGGTGACGAAGTGGGCTTCCGAGTCCTCCTTCGGAACGCCGACGGTGGACCCGTGGTGGGAGAGAGCGTTCGCATCGTGGCCGGCGGCGGGCTCGTCGTGCTTTCTCCGCAGGGAGGAGTGGGCGAGACGGATGCCGAGGGGGTGCTGCGCGGGACGATCGGAGCCGTCGCGGGCGGAGCCTTCCAGGTCCAGGCGATTCCCCAGAGTGCCGAGCTCGGCCTTCCGGTAGCGAGCCTGAACGTCCTGGTCTTCGGAGCCGGGGCTACCCCCACACCCACCGGCGGCGGGCCCGGAGGGCCGGCTCCTACCCAGACGCCCACGGCTGCGCCGGTGGCGCGGGTAGCTTCCATCATCGTGCAGGCGAGTCCCTTCAGCATCAGCAGCGCCACCGGGGGCACGGTGGACGTCACGGCCTTCGCCTTCGACGAGAACAACGTTCCGGTCCCGGGAGTCCGGCTCCTCTTCGACGCCGACCCGCGGGTGGGCACGTCCTTCGATCCTCGGACTCCGGTGACGGACGAAAACGGACAGGCTCGAAGCGTGCTGACGATCTCCCCGGGTGCGGCGGTGGGCTCGCTCGTGATCACGGCGAGCGGGGGGGTCATCCAGGGCTCGATCACGATCCAGGTCGTCTCGGGCGCGAGCCAGAAGCCCGTGGCCATCGTCGTGCTCGAGACCGACCAGCCCGTGATCGGGACGGACTCGGGAGGCACGGCCTCGTTGCGTGCGCGGGTTCTCGACGCGGACAACGTCGGAATTCCCGACGTGAACGTGCTGTTCCGGACGCAGGTGGGCGAGGTGAACCCGGCGGTCGCGGTGACGTGCGGTGGCGAGGAGAACCCGTGTCCTCCTTCCGAGGTGGGGGTCGCGCAGAGCACGCTCATCGTCCCGCCCAACGCGGTGGTGAAAGAATACACCCTCGAAGCCGTCGCCGGAGGCGTGACGGGGAGCACGACGCTTTTCGTCGTGCCCGGCCGGGGTGGAACGGGTACCGGGAACCCCAACGCCGCCGAGGGCGAGCCGGCGTCGATGTCGCTCGGCGCGAGCCCGACGCAGATCCAGGTGAGGGAGACCGGCGGAACGGAGCTCTCGACCGTGGTGGTCAGGCTTTTCGACAACAACAACAATCCGCTCGCGAACCGGACGGTCGCACTCCGGGTCCTCGGGGACGACCCGAACGGCGCGCACATGTTGCCCCTTACGGGTGGGAACCCGGTGCTGCCGGAAGCTTGTCTCCAGGATGCCGGGCGTCAGCGGGCGCTCGACGAGGGTAGGCTCGCGCTCGGGGTGTCCGACCGTGCGGGTTTCGTGCTCGCGGCTCTGCGTTCGGGCACCGTGAGCGGCACGGTGACCGTCGAGGCTTGCGTGGATTCGAAAAACTTCGACGGCACCACGGTGACGATCGTCGAGCGGCAGCCCGTCGTGACGGTGGCGGCCGGACCACCGGAACTCGTTTCCGTCGCGGTCAACCCGGCCTTCGTGAACAACAACGACGGGACCTTGCTCACGACGGTCGCGGCCCTCGTGAAAGACCGCTACGGGAACACCGTCGAGGACGGTACGGCCGTCTTCTTCTCGATCACGAACCGCACGGACGTGAGCATCGTGGGAAGCAGCGTGACGAACAACGACCCGCCGTGCGACGTGAGCCAGTTCCCGCAGCAGACGGGCCTGCCCGTGACGCCGCAGCCCGGCACGGCCATCACCTGCGTGATCTACCCCGCGGCGCAGGCAGGCACGATCGTGCGAATCCGTGCGGAGTCGGGCGGCGTGACGAACGAGGACAACGACGTAGACGACGAAGAGTTCGCGCTCCCGCCCGGGAGCCTCACCGGACCGGCGACCGGCGTGCCCAGCGCGCGGTCGTTCAGCCTCGCGGCCGACCTTCTCAACATCTCGGGACGGGTCAGCTTCGGTCTCACCTCCACGATCACCGCCTTCGTGGCCGACCGGTTCGGTAACCCGGTGAGCGCCAACACGCTCGTTCGGTTCGCGACCGACGGCGGCGGCGTGACGAGCCAGAACACCACGGACCTTCTGGGCCGAACGGCCGCGCTCCTCACCTCCCAGAGTCCGATTCCACCCTCGGGGATCGCCACGGTCACCGCGAGCGTTCTCGGGGAGGAAGACTTCGTGGACGTCGACGGCGACGGGGTTTTCGACGAGGGGACGGACGTTTTCGACCCGGTCTTGCACGACCAGGACGGGAACGGGGTCTGGAGCCCGAGTACGACCATCCGGAGCTCGATCGGCGTCATTTTCAGCGGGCCGACGCAGTTTTCGGTCACGGTGGATCCCCCGAGCCAGGATCCTCGGTTCGACTTCGAGGTCGTGGGCGGATTTCCGACCTGTATCGACGTCCACGTGTCGGACGACCTCGACAACCCCATCGTAGGCGGCTCGGTCGTGTCCGTCGTGCTCTCGGAAAACCTCCAGATTCTCGGTCCCTCGGCGTACAGCGTCGTCGACACGAACGATCCGTGTCGCTTCGTCCCCCAGGCTTGTGATTTCCGCTTCTGCTTCACCGCGCGGGATCAGGTCGACAGCGACCAGGCGAGCGCCGTGACCGTGGTCGTACAGTCGAGGGAGCTGCCCGGCGGGGGCAACGGCGACGTGGCCGGTGCTCTCGGCGGTGTGATCCGTGCGCCGACACCGACGCCGCAACCGACGACCACTCCCACGCCGACGCCGACCCCCACGCAAGCCGAATCCTGAGGCCCGGAGGGACGCGCCCCGTCGCGTCCGGGGGGGTGGGGGAACGCGGCACTCGCGAACAGGGACCCGACAGAGCGGGTCCCTCCGACCAACACGGCCACGACAGAGCGTGGCCCTCCGATTTGTTGGGCGAAACGTCGGGGCCGGAGGGGACGCGCTCCGTCGCGTCCGGGGGGTGGCGGGTGGACGTCCCGGTCGGACGCCGGGAACGACCGCCGGTGCCGTTTGCGGGCACGTTGCCGGAGGGACGCGCCCCGTCGCGTCCGGGGGTTCGGGGCGAGACCGAGCACGGCCACGACAGAGCGTGGCCCTCCGACCGCATGTCCGAAACGTCGCGTGGAGGTCGATGCGCACCGGCACATCCGTCGGGGACGCGCTCCGTCGCGTCCGGCGGGTGGCGGGTGGACGTCCCGGTCGGACGCCGGGAACGACCGCCGGTGCCATTTAAGGGCACGTTGCCGGAGGGACGCGCTCCGTCGCGTCCGGGGGGAATCACGGACCGCGGTGCCAAGGAGGAAAAGTTTTCACGTCTTCGTGTCCTTCCCTGGGACGGGCGGACGGAAGACGCGCTTCCGTCGCCGCCGATGGCGGTCGAGGGCAAGCTCGACCAGGCGGTCGAGAAGCTCCCCGTAAGAGACGCCGCTCGCTTCCCAGAGCCTCGGGTACTGGCTGATCGGCGTGAAGCCCGGGATGGTGTTCACCTCGTTCACGAAGAACTTCCCCGTCTCCTCCTCGAGGAAAAAATCCACCCGGGCCATTCCTTCGCACTCGATCGCCCGGAAGGCAGCGGCCGCGAGAGCGCGGACTTCCCGTGTCTCCTCCGGAGACAGAGGCGCGGGCACCCGGAACGTGGCGCCCCGGGGATCGAGATACTTGGCCTCGTAGGAATAGAACTCGTGCGAGGGTACGACTTCCCCGGGCACGGACGTCTCGACGAACTCGTTTCCCAGGACGGAGCATTCGATCTCGCGTGCCCGTAGGGCCCTCTCCACGAGGATCTTGTCGTCGTAAGAAAAGGCCGCCTCCACTGCTTCCGCGAGCTTCTTTTCGTCGTCGGCCTTCGCGACCCCCACCGACGAGCCCGAGTTCGCCGGCTTGACGAAGAGCGGGAAGGAAAGCTTCCTGCCCACCTCCACGAGTTTTTCGGCGGTCGTTTCGGCGCGGCGCAGCGTATAGAACTCGACGACGGGAAGGCCGCCTTCCCGGAAAAGGCGCTTCTGCGCGTCCTTGTCCATACCGAGCGCGGAGCCGAGGACTCCCGCGCCCACGTAGGCGACGTCGGCGAGCTCGAAAAGTCCCTGTAGGGTGCCGTCCTCGCCGTACGTCCCGTGGACGAGCGGAAACACCACGTCGAGTCTTGCGATCTCCTCGCCTTGCGCGGAAACGAGACGGCCGCCCGGACTGGGTGCGAGAAAACAGTCGTCCGGCCCCTCGGGAACCGACGGCAGGGACCCCGAGGCGACCCTGTCGAAGTCGGCGCGGGACTGGAAGTGCCAGTGGCCGCTCCGGTCGATCCCGACGAGCAGGAGCTCGTATTTGGCCGGGTCTAGCGCCTCGACGACGGACCGCGCGGAGAGCAACGACACCTCGTGCTCGGCCGACCGGCCCCCGTACAGGAGGGCAAGGCGGAGGCGGCTCATAAGGCGGAGGCTAGCACAGCTTCCACGAACGTAGGAACGGAAGGGCTTGCGTCCCGGCCTTCGGCGTGGCTTAATTGCCGCACCATGTTCCGGCACCGGAAACCGCGAGCCCTTTCGTGGAACTTCGGCGGAATGCAGACGATCCGCACGATGGACGTGTGTCGCGGCCGAAACCGAGCCGGTGGCCGGACGAGGTGGAGGATCTAGGGGAAGAGAGAGAAAAAACCTCGAAAAGGCCACCGGGAGGCGTTCTTCCGGTGGCTTTTTTTTTGGCGGATTTCGCGAGCGAAGGGCCGGAGGGGAACCGATAGCGAAGGCACGATCACCGAAAGGCGAGAAAAGGGTTTTCGACGAGACGAGACGGTGTTTCGCACGAAGTCGCGAAGAAGGAGGGTAGGATGGAACGAATCGATCCCAGAGTGGTCGCCAAGAAGCTCCGGGAAGTCGTGGCGGACGAGCCCAAGGCTTTCGCCTACGACATCGGAGTGAGCCTTTCGGCCGTCTACAACTACCTGAACGGCCGCATTCCTTCGACGGAGGTGCTCTACCGGATCGCCCGCCACACGGGGCGGCCCATGGAATGGTTTCTCGAGGGCTCGGAGGCCGCAACCGAGGAGGTGAGCAAAGCGGCCTGAGAGCCCTCCCCGCGCTGCCAGGGACGGCGACGCGACGCCTGCCCGGCCGGTTCCCCCCTTCGCCGGCCGGGCTCCCCCCCTCAGCGGAGGACGTAGGCCGTGATGGCCGTGGCTTCCTCGCCGGCCGACCCCGAGACGAACTCGACCTCGACCTCGACGCCACGCACGAGTTCTGCGGGAGCGACCTTCCGTTTCGAAGGGGTGAGGATCACCGTGTGGGGTCGGACGAGAAGCTTCCTCCCCGCCACGAGGATCCAGCTTCGGCGATCGGACGCCTCGATCTTCCCCTTGACGGTTCCGTCGGCAGCCGATACCGGCGGCCAGCCGAAGACCAGCAAGAGGGCCACGAGCAGGGCACGAGCGTTACGCATCAGTACACCTCCCGCCACCAGAGCGGAAAAACGTTGAGCGGCGGTGCCGGGAGGTCGATCTTCGGGATGGCACCGCCTACCCCGATGTAGCCTGCGGCTCCCTGCTCCCGGATGGTGGGCGTGACCTCGGTGGGGATGCTGTGGCCGACGTCCTGTACCCGGTCCTGCGAGTCGAGCGTCCCGTCCTGGTTCCGGTCGACCGTCGAGGCGCCGTCCGCGAAGCGGAGCACGTAAAGCCGTGCGTCGCCGCCGCCCGCGCAGGGGTCGTCCGTGGGCGTGAACGTCGTGGCGAAGATGTCGACGAAGGCGAGCGGCGAGGACAGCATTTTCTCCCCTTCTTGCGGGAGCCGGAAGTACCAGCCTTTGCTCGCCGCGAGTTCGTCGAGCACGGCTTGCTTTTGCGACGCGCTGCCCTCCTGGGCGAGGTTGTCCGTGATGTCGACCAAGTCTCCCTCGTCGTAGCCCCCGGTGAGGCCGTCGTCGCGGAAGAGGTAGAGCCGGTTTTCCACGTCGGTGCGCAAGGGATTGGTGAGGTCGCCCGTTCCGAAGAGGACGTTGAGAAACCCGTGTCCCAGCACGACGTCGGGAGCGAAGAAGATCCTCCGCCCCGAAGGAGCCGAGAAGATCTTCGTCATCGTCGACGGAAGCTCGATCCTCCAGAGGTTTCCTCCGAGGTCCCCCACGTAAGCGAGATCGAGGGTGCCGTCGTTCGTGAGATCGAGCGCCGTCAGGTTGCTCGGCACGGGATGGTCGAGGCCGGAAGGCCTGAGCGTGTGAAGGATCGTGCCGTTGAGCGCGTTGACGACGTAGACCGCCCTGCCCGATGTCGGAGCGCCCGGGGAGGGACTGTCGTACGCGGGGTCGTAGCCGCCCCCGAAAATGGCTACGTAAGTGAAGGAGCTCGAGGAGCCCATCTTTCCCAGTGCCGGCTCGGACCAGGCTTGCCCGAGCTCCTCCATGCCCGGGGTGTCGGAGCTCAGGTGCCAGAGGAAGCGGGGCGACGTTTTGCTCGTCACGTCGAGGGCGTAGTAGTGGGGGCCGCCACGGCGAAGCCCGAAAACGACGATTTTCTGACCGCTGTCGGTCTCCAGAAGCCGGGGAGAGCCGTCGACGAGAAAGGGGTGGCCGGCGGCGCCGCCCGGCGTGAGTTCCTTGAGCCTCGGAAGGACGGCCGGCGGTACGAAAGACCAGAGTTCTTCACCCGAGCTGTCGTCGAAGGCGTGGAGCTGCCCGTCGTTGGCCCCGGCGAGGACGAGACGGTCGTTGGTTCCGTAGGAGACCACGAGCGGCGTCGAGTGCACGAAGTCGCCCAGGATCCAGGACCGCTTTTCGGTGAAGTTGTCGTCCTCGTCGTCGTCGTAGGCGTCCTCCCCGTGGATGTACCGGATGATCGTATCCCGTTCGGACTGCGTGGCGACGCCGAGCAGCGCGGGCGTGATGCTCGTGTTGCTCACGGCAAAGGCGTTGCTCGCGCTCGTGAGGTCCGGATTTCCGAGATAGGTATAGATCTTCCGGGGAGTTGCCCGGGAGAGAAGAAGGGCGCCCACGCCGCCCTGTGTGACTTTTCCTCCCGAGGGGACGGTGTCCCAGTAGGAAGCGGCCCCGTTCTTCACGCTCCCGTCGGGGTTCGTCGCGGGAGAACCGGACGGGGTCACCAGGTCGCCATTGGAAGCGATGCCGTACTTCTTGATGTTGCCGGCCCAGAAGGTCGAGCCCTCGACGGGCTGGAAAAGGGCGATGTAGAGGCGGTCGCCGCTCTGCGTACGCTTGAGCGCGTTCACCGGAACCACGGGTGCCACGAAGGATTGCGCGTCCGTGACGATGAGATTGAGCGTCCGCCGGAGCGCGTCGGCGAGCTCGTCGGCCGTCGTGGCCGTGAAGTACTCTCCGCCGCCGTTTTGTGCCGCGTTCTCGAGCAGGGGGTGGTTCACGTCGAAGCCGATCGTGAAGGTGACCACGTTCTGCTTTCCGGGGAGCGAAGGACGGAGGTCCTGGTGGAAGAGCACCCAGGCCACGTCGTCGAAATAGTCCGAACCACCGTTGATGTAGATGTCGTTCGGGTCGGGGTCGGACCCGTCGTCGTCCGGGTCGATGTCCGGCCCGAGCTTGGATGTGAGCCAGGACTCGATGTAGACGTAGTCGCCCCGGCGGTTCGCGAAGATGTTGTTTCCCTCGCCTTCGGGAATGCCGTCCGTGATGTTGATGATGTAGTTGCGCTGGCACTCGTACTGGATGGGCGAGCGATACGGCCCGGGGAACGTGTTGTCGAAATAGCGTCCGGCGAGAAGGTGGCGGTTGGCCGTGGGCGTGCCGCCGTTCGCCGAGAGATTGCGAACGATGGAAATGATGTTGGCGTGGTTGTTGTCCTGGCAGGGACTTTTGAAGACGGTCGTGTCGTGGTGGTACCGGGCGAAGTTGGCGGTGCTCGTAAGGCTTCCCCGGTTCACGTCGTAATCGCCGTTGTAGAGCATGAGGCCGAAGCGCACGTTGGCGTTGGCCGGGTTCGTGAGCACGCTCTCGATCACTTCCTTGGCGATCTGGAGCTTGTTCGAACCTCCCATGGCGTAGTTGAGGCGGTTCCCGAGCTGCTTGAAAAACGTCCGGTCGTCGATTCCGTTTCCGTCCTGGTCGACGAAGCCGCAGGAACCGCTGTAGGGTACCCACGACGTCTGCGTCCGGCGGCACGTGCAGTTCCCCCGGTATTGCCGGCAGCGGTGGTAGACGGTCGTGGGGTCGAAGGGTCCCGGGTACGTGACGTTCGGGTCGTAGTTGGGGAGGTCGTTCATGCTTCCCGAGTTGTCGAAAAGGATCATGACGTTGGGTTTCACGTTCTGGCCGGCGAGGAAGATGTCTGTCTCGAGTGCGGAAGCGGCGGGTGGAAGGAAGAGGACTGCCAGGGCGAAGGCGAAAAGAGCGAGGGCTCCTCGTCGGGCCGGCGACAGGCGGGTTCGTTTCCGATGCTGACTAGCTGACTTCTTTCGATCTTCCATCGTGGTTCTCACGGCACGGGTCCGAGTTTCGCTACCTCCATCTCGAGCGCGGTCGTGCTGTCGGGCTCGCCGGCTGCCTTCGAGCGAACGTAGCCACGGGCGTCGAGAAGGAAGTGGTAGGCGCGGAGTTTTCTCGCGCTCACGTCGAGACCGGGCGGCGGGAGGCGCGGCGGCGGGTCGTAGTCGATGGCGACGGTGGCATCGAGGGGGAGGCCGTGGGTCTTCAGATTGACCGCGGGCTGGTCCGCCGTGTCGGCGAAGCTCGCGGGAAGCCCGAGGGCGAAGTTCAGCGCTGCGTCCGCGGCCTGGAGGCTTTCGACGGACCAGCGCTCGAGGGCGGTCGTGACCACCTCGTTCCGGCTCGAGTAGGTGACGGCCAGGGCGAGAGCCGTGAGCGCCACGAGCGCGACCAGCACGGCCGGGATGGCGATGCCGCGGTCTTTCATGTCGAGCGCTCCACCTCGGCGAGACCCAGGTTCCGGATGCGGACCTCGGCCGTCACGTGGATGTCCTCGCCGCTCGTGCCCGCGGGACGGTGGAGTGCGTGCGTCTTGAAATCGAGAAGCAGGCTGCGCACACGGGCCTCCACCCCCGTGGGGTCGGAAACGAGCGTCTCGTCGTCCAGGTAGAATCCGAAGTTCGCGAGCTCCACCCCCTCGGCGAGAGGCACGTCGTTCCGGAGGAGGACGCCGTTCGAGAGCCGGTAGCGGACTTCTTCGATCTGCGCGACGTCGGAGCCGGCCGGGTAGTTACGGGAAAGCGACGAATCGAGCGAGATCACGTTGCCCGAGACGCCCGTGATTTTGTGCGCCTCGCCGCCCCAGGCGGAAGAGATCGTGAGGTAGTTCCCGACGGCGAACCCCGTGGAATCGAGCACCGTCACCGAGGAGCTCTGACCCGAACCCTTGGTTTTGACGTTCGAGAAGTTGGCGTAGAGCGAGAGCGTGCCGTCGGCGAGCTCGAGCGGGGGCGGACTTCCCGGCATCGTGCTCGCGACACCGTAGCCGGCCATGCGCACGTCGCGCGCGAGAAGGTCGAAGGCCGCCCTCGCCCCCATCTGCATCTGTGCGAGGCGGACCTGCGCGGTGGCGCTCTTCGCTTGCGGCCGGACTCCACCGGTGACGAGGGCCGCGAGGGTAAGAAAAACACCGAGGGCCACGAGTAGCTCGACGATCGTGAAGCCGGGGGTCTTCGTCTCGAGTTTCATGGTCGCACCACTGCGGGGAGCTCGATCGCGTGCGTACCCCAAGGGTCGGACCACGCGACGTTCACCACGACGAGCCGCGACTCACCTGGCGTCCCGGAGACGGACCAGCTCCTCGAGAACTCCTGGCCGTCGATCGTCGTCGTTTCGCTTCCGGGCTCCACCGCGCCGAGGCCGAGTCTCTGGAAGCGTTCGACCCGTTCGTACGCGAGGATCGTGGCGAGCGTCTGCTTGCGAGCGAGCGAGGTGGCGCGAAGAGCCGAGACGTGGAGAGTCGCGAGCGCGAGAAAGGCGACGAGGAGGATCGCCATGGCCACGAGAATCTCGACGATCGTGAATCCGACTGCCTCGCCTTTCATCCGGAGCCTCCGCCCGTTTCCGGCTTTCCTCCCTGGCCGACCGGCCTGCGGGCCCCACCTTCGTTCACTGCCAGCCACCGTCGTACCTCCACGTGCGGATGCCCCCGGCCGCCGTGACGGTCACGGCCTCGGGTCCGTGGGATGCGGTGGCCAGGAAGACGGCCGCGCCCGTGCCCGTCACGAGTCCTCGCGGCCGGAACGTGAGCGTGGGGTTGCCGCCGTAGACGGGGGAGCCGTAGGGATCCTGTGTCACCCCGGCGGTCGAAAAGCGCACTCCGGGAAACTCGACGGAAAGGTCGACCGTTCGGACGACGGGGTCCGTGCCGTCGACCTGGCAGTTCGGGTTGTTCGGCGAGTCCCGGACGATCCGGAAGGTCGCGGCCCCCTGCGGGACGAAGAAATGGCAGAGCCGCGTTCGGATGGCTTCCTGTCGGGTTCGGCCGAGTTCCGCCGCCACGGCTACGGCCGCCGAGTGGAGGCGGTAGCGGTCGCGGTAGGGTGCGAGGGAGCTGTAGGCCATCGCCGTCATCACGGCGAGGAGGCTCACCACCGTCAGGAGTTCGAAGAGAGAAGCCCCGCGCGAGCCGGCGTACATGCCTTCGTAGGGGTTACTCGGCATAGGTTCGCGAATTGTCCGCAAGCAAGTCCCGCGCCGGAATGTCCCGCGCGGGGACCTTTCGGCAGAATTGTCTACTACCCCCCGCGGACGCGCGGGCATGCGCCATCCGGGGTGACGTTTTCTGTCGTCGAGTGACGAAGGACCGACGGACCGGTCGCGGGAGGGGTTTTCCGCGCCCGTTCTCGGTCCGGTAGTTCGCGCAAGGCAGGCGCTGTGCTAGACGGGGCTTCTTCCGGTCGTCTCGATCGGGGGAGGAATCGGTGGAGCGAACGAGGATCCTTCCGCGCCGGCCCCGCGTCGTTTTTCTCGACGTCGGGTGGACGCTCGTCTATCCGCAGCGTTCGATGTGGCAGGTGCTTTCGGAGATTGCCGGGGCCGAGGGACTTTTGCTTCCGGCGGAGCGCGTCGAGCGGAGCGTGCGCGACCTTCTCCTTTCCGGACGCGAGACGGCGCGCCAACAGGTCGCGCAGGGGACGGCCGTCTGGTCCGATTCGGATACGGAATTTTTCGCGCAGTTCCGGAACCTGACGGAAATGGTGCTGCGCGGGGCGGGCCTCGAGGGCGACCCGGAGGCGTGGAGCCGCTCTTTTCTCGAGCGCTTCTGGAGTGCGGAGAACTGGCGGCTTTTCGAGGACGTGATCCCGTGCCTCGAACGAATGAAGGCCCGGGGTCTCGCCCTGGGTATTCTCTCGAACGCGCCTTCCCAGCTCGAGGTGCTCCTCGAGATCTTCGGCCTCCGGAAGTTTCTCGACGTTCTCGTGATTTCCGCCGTCGAAGGCGTGCGAAAGCCCGACCGGCGCATCTTCGAGCGTGCCGCGGAGCGTGCCGGCGTGTCGCCGGCCGAGGCCGTCCACGTGGGAGACATGTACGTCGAGGACGTCCTCGGTGCCCGCGCGGCCGGCATGACGCCCTTTCTCATCGACCGGGGCTCGCGCAGCATGTTTCCGACCTACCCGGAGGCGCGGGACATCGACGACCCCGAATGCCGGATCGTCCGCGGGCTGGGCGAACTCGTGGAAAAGATAGGCGTCGACTAGACGCCGTCGGACGCGGTCAAGGACCGCCCGTACCGTGCGCGAACGCGGCCCCGCGGAGGGACGCGCTCCGTCGCGTCCGGGGAGGCGGGGCATCGTACCACGCACGAACACGGCCACGACAGAGCGTGACTCTCCGATCGCACGTTCGCGACGTCGCGTTGAGGTCGATGCCTACCGGGCACCCCCGCCGGAGGGACGCGCTCCGTCGCGTCCGAGGAGGCGGGGATCGGCGCGCGCGTTCACCTCCCAGATGGCGGTTCGCAATGACGTCGGCGACCCCGATCACCGCCCGTGCCGTGTGCGAACGCGGCCCCGCGGAGGGACGCGCTCCGTCGCGTCCGGGGAGGCGGGGCATCGTACCACGCACGAACACGGCCACGACAGAGCGTGGCCCTCCGGCGACCGCCTGGACGCGGAGGGTCCTCGCTCCCAGAAGCAAAAACAAACGCGGCCGGAAACTTCCCTGTTTCCGGCCGCTTGCGTCCCAGTGCGAGGAGGGGGACTTGAACCCCCACGGGTGTTACCCCACTAGCCCCTCAAGAGAGCTTGCGTCGTTCGCCCGGGTTCTCCCGGCTACGAAGAGCTTGAAAAATCGGCACATTCTGGCTCGGTCGGTCCAGTTCCCTCTCGCGTTCCTCGACCCGACCGGTAGCATTTTGGTAGCAGAAATTGCGCGCCCCGTTGGCCATCGGGGGTTGACCCCGTAACTTGGCTTGCTACTCCTTGCGCGCGACAAGACAGTAGAAGATGGATTTCTGCGGACCTGCCGGAAGCCGCCACCGGAGGGCGCGACTTGGCCTTATCGCTGTTCTTTGTCTTTACCCCGGAATAGCCGAGCCAGGGTCCGTGAGCGGCTCGGTCCCCTTGCCCCTCGAGTTCACGAGTCTCCCGCCGCTGCCCGCCGGAGGAATCGAGACTAGCTCGGTGGCGGTGGGGGATCTCGACGAGGACGGGCACGCCGACATCGTCGCGGGTAACTTTTCCGGAAATACGGTCGTCTTCTGGGGGCAAGGGGGGGCGCAATTCTCCGCCGGCGACGAGCGCTTTTCCGGGCGCTCGATGAACACGGTCATTGTCGTCGACCTCGACGGTGATGGTCACCTTGACATCGCGGCGGCGGACCAGAATTCCCCGCAGGTGCTGATCGAATGGGGGACAGGGAGCAGGGTGAGCGGCGGGGTGCAGAGCCTACCCCTTCCGGCCGGGGCGGGGCACCTTTCGGCGGCGGACTTTGACAACTCCGGAACTCTTGATCTTACCACCGCCGTGCTACCGCCTACCGAAGCGGTGGCCATTTTTTTCAACGAAGGGGGGCGGGAGTTCACCCGGGTACTCGTCCCAGGTGGGCCGCAGCCCATGTGGGCGGGTGCTGCCGAACTGGATAACCGCCTCGGCCCGGACTTGCTCGTGCTCGCCTTCTGGATGAACACGGTGTCTTGGGCCCTCAATGATGGTCAGGGGAGCTTCGGAGAGCCGGTGACAGTCGAAGCCAGGATGCATCCGGCATCGGCAGTTGTCGGTGAATTCACGGGAGACGAATTCGACGACATCCTATTTTGCCGGAGGGGCTGCTTCGACCTGGGTGCATCCAGTTGTCCGGACGACGGTCTCACCGTTCTGGAAGGCGCCGGAGACGGAACATTCGCGCACGCATTGGATCTGGAGACTGGGGAGGGTCCCACGAGCGTTGCAGCCGGGGATCTGGACTTGGACGGCCGTGAGGACGTGGCCGTCGCCAACTTCAACAGCGACGACGTGTCCGTCTTTCTCAACCCGGCCTCGGGAGGGCTCGTGGCGGGTCCACGGATTCCCGTAGGCTCGAGGCCGGCGGATGTGGAGATCGCCGACGTGAACGGTGACGGTAGGGCCGACCTGGTTACTGCGAACTGGGTGAGCGCATCCGTATCTGTCGTTCTGCTTTCCAGCTGCGGGGACGGAATTCTCTGCAGGGAATGCGGCGAGGAATGCGACGACGGAAACCAGGAAGACGGGGACGGCTGCTCCGCCGAGTGTCGGTTGCCACCGACCCCCACTTCGACGCCAACCGTGTCGGCAACTCCTACCATCTCCGCAACCCCGACGGTCACCCCAACTCCGAGCTCCACGCACACGCCGACAGAGACACCCACGCCCAGCCCTACTCCCACGGCAACTTCTACCCCAACATTCACACCCACGTGGACCCCGACGCCGAGAGTGGTCCACCTGCTGCTGGGTGTGCTTCGTGGGCGGCCGGGCCAGACGGTGCTAGGCACTGCTCGCCTGTTGACCTCGGGGCTTCCGGTTGCGGCAATTGCGAACGATCTCGAGTTCGATCCGTCGGTTTTGGACATCGATCCGGCAACATGCCGGATGGCCGCAGGCCTGGAGAAGTCGCTTGTTGCTTCACGGGTGGCGTCGGGTCGCGTACGCGTCTTCGTCGAAGCCAGTCCAAGCGCTGCCCCGATTCCCGACGGTCCGCTTTACAGTTGTGCGGTCGCCATTGCACCGTCGGCAGCGCCTGGCGAGTATCCGTTGAGAAGTGCCAACCCCGCCGCGTTCGACGCGAACGGAATTCGCTTCGAGCATGTCGCGGGAGCAGACGGCATGGTGGTCGTGTCCCTCATTCCCTTCCGAGGCGATGCGAATCGAGACGGGGAGCTCAACCCCGCGGATGTTTCGGCGCTGGTGCGGGCGATCTTCGCCCCTGAGCCTCCTTCGGAGGCGGACGTCAACGCCGACGGTCGCGTAGCTGCGGCGGATCTACCCGCAATTCTGCGAGTGTTGTCGTTGCTGTAATCAGCGACGCCCCCGCAGCGCCCACGTGCCTGGCCAGGGAGTAAGCTAGGAACCAGTCGCCGTGCTCATCCCCACGAGTAGCGACGGAGCGCCCGAGTGCGCCGCCCCGGGCGGGACCAAAGAAAACGGTCAGAATAGGCTAGCGGATTTTTTCGTCTTGCTCTCCCAGGCTCCGGAAGTACTGGCGCGTGAGAGTCCACCACTCTCGTGGAAGGTGCGGTCGTCCGTATCCCAGAACCGCGGCGATGAGCTGCACGTTCAAATGCCGGAGCCACTGCGGGGCACGATGGGGCTTGAGCCGCTCGCCCGGGAATTCCTTTTCCCAGTCGTAGACCTGAAAGGCGCTGCCCGTAATGGATCGCCCTCCCCAAAGGCCTTGGTGCACCAACTCGTTGCGCAGCCGAACGAAAGCGTCCAGGAGCTTCGTATCCTTCTCGAGTCCCCAATGGTCACACATCGCATGCAGGCGCCCCCCGTGGGGGACGTTCTTGAGACCCCATACATCCCGAGCCAGGCGCCAACACGCATCCGCGGTGATGTACTCCATGAGGAACTGTTCCCAGTCCCAGCGGAAATAGGATGGTGCGCGGGCGTGCATGTAAAGCATGTGGATGGCCTGACGCTGCGACTTGGCGTTCCACTGCATCCAAACCTGAAGGCTCCGAGACAGGAAATCGGCAATGACGTCTTCCCGAACAAAAGCGCCGTGGGTGGAGTCGGCCGGTACGGGGCGATCGACCCACCAGTCGTGAAACTGGAGCCACAGGCCCTCGAGGTATCCGAGGGCGTACATTACGAACCCTGCGGCTCCGTTTCTCAGCCCCTCGCGCGAACCTGGTAGGTCCAGCGTGAGCGAGTGGGACGAGGGAAGGCGAAACAGCGGAAACAGCCGCCGGGGACCAGTCGCGAGCCGGGTAGTAGAACTTTTCCTCGGTGAGGAGGCGGTGCCGGTAAGGCGCGAACAGATCGCACGCTCTCGGTAGGGTCCGGATTTCCCCGAGGGAAAAATCCACGTTCAGGTGCCGGCTCATATAGCCGAATTCATCCCGATACATGGAGGCTCGTTCCGCGCTCGATGATAGGATTCCCAAGCGTTGCTCGCTAACCCTAGCGGGCCACCGGAAGGCGCACAAGGAAGCCATTGAGGCCGAGGGTCAACGAGGGGCGCCGGACTGTCCGATCCGCCGTGCATGGCGCGCCCGCTCGGCGACAAAAGCTGCCCGGATTGCACCCCCGCAAGGGCGCGGTCGCCGTGATTGGTGGAGTGGTTCCCGAAGAGTCCCTGCACGTCCCCTTGCGCCGCGGCCCTTCTCCGAACAATATTCCCGTGCTCACGGAGGGACTTTTTCCTTGTCGTCGGGGTCGCCGCTTCGCACGGGACAAATTCTCACGGGCCCGCTTTTCAACGAGCCTGTGCGGGTGGAAACGCTCCGGGAGAACGGACCGGACTCCTGGGTCGTAGGACTGGTAGGCCTCCGCAGCGAGCGATTCCGCAGCGTAACGCTTCGTCGTGAGGACATCGAGAACCTGGAGATCCACGAACCACGCCTCGCGTTCGACCAGGACGGGCGGCTCCTCCGCCTTGGCCTTCAGGCCTACTCTCTTGGCATCGCCTACGAGTACGACCCTTACTTCGGCCTCTCGATCTCCCGGGTCGATCCGCTCCCGCACCAGCTGGAAGCGGTCTACGACTATCTCCTGAAGCTTCCGCGCGTACGCTTCCTCCTCGCCGACGACGCCGGTGCTGGCAAGACGATCATGGCCGGGCTTCTCATCCGTGAGCTCGAGCTCCGCGGGCTGGCCGAGAGGATCCTGATCGTCTGCCCTGCGAACCTGAGCTTTCAGTGGCAGCGGGAGATGAAAGAGAAGTTCGACCAGAAGTTCGTCGTTCTCAAGGGACGCGACATCCGCGAGCAGTTCGGCATGAACCAGTGGCTCGAACAGAGCCGAGTGATCACTTCGCTCGACCTGGCCAAGCGGGAAGACATTCTGCCAGGACTCCGGCAGGTGCACTGGGATCTCGTCGTCGTGGACGAAGCCCACCGTATGTCCGCGTCGGACGAGTCCCACAAGAGCCTCCGCTACCGTCTCGGGGAGCTTTTGCGGGACACCTCGGACCACTTCCTTTTGCTTACCGCGACCCCGCACAAGGGAGACCCCGTGAACTTCAGCCTCTTTCTCCAGCTCCTCGACAAGGACGCCTATGCGGACGTGACCTCCATCCGCGAGGCCATGGAGCGGCGACGGGCTCCCTTCTACCTCCGGCGCACCAAGGAGGCCATGGTGTATTTTCCGGAAAAGCAGCCCGACGGGACCTGGGCGGCGAAGCCGATTTTCACCCGGCGCATCCCCCACACGGCGGATTTCCAGATCGATGGCCCCGAGTTCGAGCTTTACCGCGAGGTCACCCGATTCGTAAAACGCGAGAGTGCGCGGGCGGCGGCCCAGGGCGAAGACCCGAGGGCTCGGGCAATCGGTTTTCTCATGTCGCTCTACCAAAGGCGGCTCGCTTCGAGTACGTACGCTCTGCGGCGTTCGCTCGAGAACCGAGCGAGGCGGCTCGACGAGGGGCTCCGAGAGGCCCAACAACGGGCCAAGCAGGCTCCCCCGGTTTTGCCGGACCCGGAAGAGCTCGAGGAGATGGAGGACGACGAGCGAGAGCGGCTCGAGCGGCTGATCGAGGCCGTGACGCTCGCGTCCAACGCCGAGGAGGTTCGCCGCGAGATCTCGGAGCTGCAGGAGCTAGCACGCAAGGCTCGCCTTGTCGAAGAAAGCGGCGCGGAGTCCAAGCTTTCGAAGCTGCGAACCGTGCTCGAGCAGGAGGGGTTTTTTTCCGATCCGGAGAAGCGGCTGCTCGTCTTTACGGAGTTCAAGGATACCCTCGACTACCTGGTCGGGCGGCTCCGACAGTGGGGCTTCCGGGTGGGTTTCATCCACGGCGGGATGGCGCCGGGGTCGAGGGACGAACCGGGTACGCGGCTTCACGCGGAACAGCAGTTTCGTGAGGGGGAGGTTCAGGTTCTCGTAGCGACGGAAGCTGCCGGAGAGGGGATCAACCTTCAGGTTTGCAACGTCCTCTTCAACTACGACATCCCCTGGAATCCGAACCGACTCGAGCAGCGCATGGGAAGGATTCATCGCTACGGGCAGCGCAAGGACTGCCTCATTTTCAACTTCGTCGCGACGAACACGATCGAGGGACGCGTACTCGAACGGCTCCTCGCAAAGCTCCAGGAGATCCGGGACGCCCTCGAGGACGATGCGGTCTTCAACGTCGTAGGAGAGATTCTGCCGGCTTCCCACATCGAGCGCATTCTCCGGGACTACTACGCCGGCAGGCTCGGGGATGTGGATCTCGAGGATCGACTCCTCCGCAACGTGGACGAACGGCGTTTCCGGGCGATCTGCCAGAACGCCCTCGAAGGGCTCGCGACCAAGAAGCTCAATCTCGAGATGCTGGTCGAGCGGCGTGCCCGCGCGCAGGAACGCAGGGTCGTGCCCGAGACGATCTGGCGCTTTTTGCGGGAAGCGGCGGAGTTTGTGCCCTGGGCACTGAGACCCGTGCCGGGTTTGCCACACACCTTCGACCCCGCCCGGACGCCCACCGTGCTCCGGCGGTACGAGAAAGAAAGCGACTGGCGATTTCCGCCGCTCGCCCAACGGTACCCGCGTTGCTCCACGGACCGGGAGGTGGCCGAGCGAGAGAACCTCGAGTGGGTAACGCCGGGTCACCCGCTTTTCGAAGCGGTCCGGCGCCACATTTACAGCAAGGCGCTCGACCTTTTAGGGCGGGGAGCCACGTTCTACTCGCTCGAGCACGAGGAGCCCGCGAGAATCGACTTCTACCGCGCCAGAGTCGTGGACGGCTTGGGGCACGTGATTCACGAGCGGCTTTTTGTCGTCGAGATCGGGGCGGAAGGGAAAGCCAAGATGGTAGAGCCGGAAATCCTCGGGAATCTCCTTCCGGCCGAGCCACCGGAGACACCGCCACGCGTGGCAGAACTGCCCGAGCCGACCGCTTGGCTTTACGACCACGCCCTTGCGGACTTTCTCGCGGAGACGAAGCGCGAACGGCTCGCGGAGCTCGAGAGGATCGGTCGTCATGTCGAGCTGGCACTCACCGAGCTCATCCAGCGCGCGGACGAAGAGGTGGGGCGAGCGGCCCTGGAAGTCGAGGCCAAGGTGCCGGGTGCCGAGGGCCGTCTTGTCATGGCCGAGCAGCGGCAAGCCGAGCTCCTGGCTCGTAGGGATCGACGGCGGCGCGAACTCGAGCAGGAAAAGGCACTCACGCTCCAGGGCGTCGAGCGAATGGCAAGCGTTCTCGTGTTACCTCACCCGGAGCGCGAAGCCCCTGAGATTCGATCGCTGAAGCCCAATCGAGAGACCGAAGAGATCGCGATGGAAGTCGTGATGGCCTACGAAAAGGCGCAGGGTCGGCAGGTATACGACGTCCACGAAAAGAACCTCGGCTATGACATTACGAGCCTCGACCTCAACTCCGGCGAGCTACGACTCATCGAGGTGAAAGGGCTCGCGGGGGCTAGCGGCACGGTCCTGCTTACGCCCAACGAGCGCCGGGTCGCCGAGGACCGCAGGGATTGCTACTGGCTCTACGTGGTCACCGACTGCCGAACGGAGCCGAAACTCCAGGAACCCATCAAGGATCCTGCCCGCTTCCAGTGGCACGAGGTCACGAAGGTCGCTCATTACTGGCTCGAGCTCGACGCACTCAGGCAACCCATGCAAGTGCGCGAGCGCCCGGCGGGATACTCGGAGGGACTATGATCAAGCTGCTCCAGATCGTGCCGAGAAAAGGTGTGAACCTTTACGGGCTCATCGTCCGGAAAGAGATCGAACTTGCTCAGAAAAACCGCGGGACGTTCTACAGGGCCGGGCCGAAGGAAAAGGACCGAGCGAAATGGGCGCATCTGAAATACAGGGGCTGGGTGAAAATCCGGCGTAGCGAGAGTGGCGTCGTGACGGCGGAGATTCGCTCGAAAGGCCCGGGAGGTAACAACTCCCAAATTTTCGAGGCGTTCGTCGGGTGGATCGACCGACATTTCGGCGACAAGGTTCATTGCATGAACGTCCAGTACTGGCAGTAGGCGCGGGCGACCGCTCCGGATGATCCCAAAGGATTGTAAGCGTCTCGCCGAGGTGGACTTTCCGATTGCCCGGGTGAGCAAGCACGCCGCCCGCGAGAAATCCATCCGGCACGGGCATCCGTCGACCCTGCATCTCTGGTGGGCAAGGCGGCCCCTTGCGTCCTGTCGAGCCGTGCTCCTCGCGCTTCTCTGGCCGGACCCGTGCGATCCCCTGTGCCCCACCGAGTTCAAAAACAAGGCACGGGAACTCTTGCGGAAAGTCGGCGAGTGCAACCCCGGAAAGACGGACGAGGACCTTCGAGGGGCGCTTCTGCGTTTCATCGCGCATTTCTCGAACTGGGATCTGGCCGGCGACCCGGTGTGGCTCGAAGTGGCCCGGGGGCTCGTGAGAGCAGCATACCCTGAAGAGCTCCCCCTCGTCGTGGATCCCTTCGCAGGGGGCGGATCCATTCCGCTCCGAGGCCTTGCGGGTGGGATGCGACGCATTCGCGAGCGATCTCAACCCGGTTGCCTGCCTGATCCTCAAGGTCATGCTCGAGGACATTCCACGACACGGACCCGAGCTGGCCGACAAGTTGCGCCGCGTGGGCGCGGAGATCAAGAAACAGGCGGAGAAGGAGCTCCTCGACCTCTACCCGAAGGATCCGGACGGCGCGACGCCGATTGCCTACCTGTGGGCACGAACCGTCCCGCTGCGAGTCTCCGAACTGTGGGGCGGAGATCCCCTTGGCACGCTCGTTCTGGCTCTGCAAGAAAGCGAACCGGAAGCGCGCGTTGCGCTACCACGTGGAGCGGCCGGCGGGGAGGCCGCCGCGGGTCGAGTTCGAGGTCTTCGAGCCCAAGGGCGAAAGGTCAGTTCCGACCGGGACGGTGAGCCGCGCCAAGGCGAAATGTCCCTGCTGCGGCGGCGTCCTTCCTCCCGAGAGGGTGCGAGCGCAGCTTGCCGCGCAGCGGGGCGGCGCGGACGTCGTCTTCGATAAGCAGGGGCGGCGAACCGGTGGGGCGCGGACTCCTAGCGGTGGTTACGCTCCGCCCGGGCGAGGCCGGGCGGCACTATCGCCTACCGACGGAGCGAGACTACGACGCGGTACGGAAGGCGCAGGGGCGGCTCGCCAAGATTCTCGAAGAGTGGCAGCGCGGCGGGAAGCGGGGGCTGTACCCTGTGCCGGATGAGCCGTTGCCGCCGGTGGGGACGCTGGGCTTCCGCGTACAGCGCTACGGCATGCTCCAGTGGGGCGACCTCTTCACGGCGCGGCAGAAGGTGGCGCTGGTAACGCTGGCGCGGCTCGTGCGGGGAGCCGCCAGAGCGAGCGACGATGCGGCGCCGTGCGGGAGGCGCTGGCGATCGCGGTGAACCGCCTTGCTGACGGAAACGCTGCACTCTCTGACGAGCTGGCTGAAGGGTCACCTGAAAAAGGCAGGTGAAACACGTCTATTGCCCGGCAAGCCCTCCCGATCGTGTGGGACTTCGCGGAGGCCTTGTCTCCTGTCTGGAGAGGCAAGCTCGCGGGTCTGACGGAAGCATGCTTGATTGGGTCGCGGAGGTACGCGTAGCAGCTCATTGCCGGGCTCCCGCTCCTGGCCAGGTCCAACTCGCCGATGCCACCGAGCACCCGCTCCCCGACGAGACGGCGCATGTCTGGTTCACCGACCCGCCTTACTACGACGCGGTCCCATACGCTGACCTTTCCGACTTTTTCCTCGTCTGGCTGAAACGGGTGCTCGGCGAATCACCCGCTTCTCCGCGACCCGTTCGATCCGGAGAACCCGCTCACGCCGAAGAAGCGCGAGGCCGTCCAGCACGAGACCAAGAAGGAGAATGGGCGAGCGAAGGATCGTGCGTGGTTCGAGGGAAACCATGGCCAAGGCCTTCGCGGAGGGGCCGCCGCGTCCTCCCGCCAGGGACGGCGTCGGCTCGGTCGTCTTCGCCCACAAAACGACGGAGGGTTGGGAGGCTCTGCTCTCGGGGCTCATCAAAGGCGGCTGGACGATCACCGGCTCCTGGCCGATCGCGACGGAGATGGCTTCGCGCCTCCGAGCCCGTGAATCCGCCGCCCTCCGCCACCAGCGTCCACCTCATCTGCCGCCCGCGACCCGACAACGCGCCCGTCGGTGACTGGGGCGGACGTCGTGCGCGAATTGCCGGGGAAAGTCCGCGAGTGGATGGAACGCCTCGAGGACGAAGGGATCCGCGGGGCCGACCTGATTTTTCGCCTGCATCGGCCCGGCACTGGAAATCTTCAGCCGATACTCCAGGGTCGAGACCCCGAGGGGCGTGAAGTGCTGCTCGCGGAATTCCTCGAGAAAATCTGGGATAGTGGGTTGGCCGGACGGCACTCGAGAGGATTCTCGAGGCACGAGAGAGTCGGAAACAGGAGGGCCTCGCTGGCGGCCTCGAAGAAGACGCGCGTTTATCCGCGCTTTTTCTCTGGACACTGCAGGCGACGGAACAGGAGGAAGACGGCCAGGAAGCGGAGAACGAAGAAGACGACGCGGACGACGAGGAAGACGACTCGATACGGGCCAGTGCGCCGGGCTACAGTCTTGTTTTCGACGTCGTCCGACGTTTCGCGCAGCCCCTGGGCATCGATCTCCCCAAGTGGGAAGGTCGGGTCATCGAGACGAAGAAGGGTGTCGTACGGCTCCTTTCCGTACGAGAGCGTGCACGGCTTCTTTTCGGAAAAGGCGGCGCGAAGGCTATAGCCGCCAGAATCGAAGCAGCCACGGCGGACGAGGTGGCTCAGTTGTCTCTTTTCCCTGGAAAACAGGAGAACCCAGTTCGACCGGGCAACGATCCCGGCGTCCGTGAAGCTCTCCCCGAATACAAGGCAACGAGAAAGGCCACCACTTGGACAGAGTGCACGCTGCTATGCTGTTGCAGGGGGCCGGCCACACCGATGCCCTCCGGAAGCTTCTGGGGGGCTGAAATCGGCCGGTGGCCGTCAGTTTTTCCGCCTTGCAAAACGCCCTGTGCGCACTCTACCCGAGGGGGAGCGAAGAAAGGAGACTTCTCGAAGGCATGCTGCTCGCCGTGCCCAGATGAGGAACAAGATTCTTGGCCACCGGGGCGGTCGTGAAGGCAAAGTCCGACGAGAAGCAGCCAAGCAACGCGGAGACATAACCGATGGAGCCTTGGTACAAGGTTGCGATCCCGCGTGAGGAGGTTCGAGCGGGGCGCTCGTTCAACCCGGACGAGTTCGCGATTGCCCTCGAGCAAGTCGTTGCTGGTACGGCGCCCGAGGACTACCGGGACCCTGCCCAGTTCTTTTCCCGCACGTGCTGGACGCGAGCGTTACGGGAGCACGTCGGGATGGTGCTGCGAAGGCATGCGGGACAGACGGTAAATACGGCTCCCGTGCTGACGCTGGTCACGCAGTTCGGCGGCGGCAAAACACACAGTCTTGCCACTTTGTACCACCTCGTCCGCGCTGCCAAAAGCGCCCCGCGCTTCGAGGGGGTGAAGGGGCTTCTTGAAGAAGCGGGTCTTTCCTCGGTTCCCGAGGCCCGGGTTGCCGTCTTCGTGGGCAACGCATGGGACCCGCAACCAGGGCGGGAAAACCCGTGGATCGACCTCGCGAGGCAGATTGCAGGAGATCGGGGGGCCGAAGCGCTGGGGCCGTCGTCGCTCACGAGTGCTCCGGGGACCGAAACGATCGGTCGGGTTTTCGCCCAGGCGAACGCGCCGGTCCTCCTCCTTTTCGATGAAGTCCTGAATTTCTTGAATCGCCATCGCGGGATGGCTGAGCCATTTCACGCCTTTTTACAGAACCTCACCGTGGCCACCACCGCCACGACCCATGGAGCTGCTGTCATCAGCCTCCCGAGAAGCCAGGTCGAGATGACCGACTGGGACCATCAATGGCAGGAGCGCATTACCAAAATCGTGCGGCGCGTGGCTAGAGACTTGATCGCCAACGACGAGACGGAAATCAGCGAGGTCGTACGGCGCAGGTTGTTCGAGGACCTGGGCAGTCCCCGAACGAGGGCGGCTGTGGCCCGAAATTTCGCCGAGTGGTGTTTCGAGCGGAGAGCACAGCTCCCGCCCGAGTGGACGGCCGTCGACACGGCTGCCACGGAAGCCCGGGCAAAGGAGTTTCTCCGCGCCCGCTTCGAGGCGTGTTACCCCTTTCACCCTGCGACGCTCTCCGTGTTCCAGAGGAAGTGGCAGGCGCTTCCGCAGTACCAGCAGACGCGCGGGACTCTCGCCATGTTGGCCCAGTGGATCGCTTGGGCGTACCGGGAAGGGTTTACTGCCGCCAGGAGGGAGCCGCTGATCACCCTGGGATCGGCACCCCTCGAGGATCTCGGTTTTCGGAGCACGATCCTCGGGCAGCTTGGGGAGGCTCGTCTTGGAGCCGCTATCGAAGCCGACATCGCCGGAGACAAAGCTCACGCACGCGCGCTCGACGCGGGCACAAAGGGCTCCCTCAGGGATATCCACCGGCGTGTGGGCGCGACAATTCTCTTCGAGTCTTCCGGAGGCCAGACAGAGAAGGTAGCCCATCTCCCGGAGCTTCGCTTCGCACTGGGCGAGCCGCGGATCGACACGACCTCGGTCGACAACGCCGCTTTCGCTCTCGAGGCGAAGGCTTACTTCATCCGCCGCGTGGGCAAGGACGGCTTTCGGATTGCCGCGAGACCCACTCTCAAGAAGGTCGTGAACGACCGTCGTGCTTCGCTCGACGAAGCGACGGAGGTGAGGCCTGCCGTACGGAAGCTCGTCGAAACGGAGTTCCGGCGGGGAGCCGCACTACCGATCATCTTTTTTCCCGAGGAGAGCACGGACGTACCGGACAGTCCGAAGCTTCAGTTGATCGTTCTCGACCCGGACGAAGAAGGCATCGAGTCCCCGAGTTTTCTCGAACGCGTGCGGGACTGGTCGGAGCGCCGTGGCGAGTCACCCCGTCGTTACCCGGCGGCGCTGGTCTGGTGCGTGAAAAAGTCCGGCCGAGAACTTCGCGAGAGGGTGGAAACGTGGCTTGCCTGGCGGCGGGTGGCGCGGGAAATGGAGCAAGGATTGTTGAAGGAGGAGATCGACCAACGAGAACGCTCGGAACTGCAGGCGCGTGTCCGGGATGCCGAGGAAGCAGCCAGGGACGAGGTCTGGGCCGGATACCGCTTTGTCATTGTAGCCAGTGCCGGCGCTCCCGACGGCCTGCAGGTCATCGATCTCGGCTCGGGCCATTCGAGTGCGGCGGAAAGCCTCGCGGGGCGTGTTCTTGCCGCGCTCCGCAGCGAGGGTCTCGTCAACGACGAAGTGGGGGCTTCGTACATCGAGCGGAAGTGGCCGGAAGCGTTCCGGGAGTCCGGGGCCTGGCCGCTTGTGAGCCTCAGGCAAAGCTTCCTTGACGGATCCCTCACTCGACTCGTGGACCCAGAGGACGTTCTTCGGCGTAAGATCGCGGAATTCGTACGGCGCGGTGATTTCGGTCTTGCCTCGGAAGGGCAGGGCGAGCTGCGGGTGTGGTTCAGAGAGGAGATCGCACCCGAGGAGGTCGTTTTCGAGCCGGGCGTTTACCTGTGGACGGGGAAGAAAGCCGCTAAGTGGAAGTCGAAAGAACAGGAGGAGGATAGGAAACCGGACAAGGAAGAGGAAGAGAAGGAGAAGGACGATCGTGAGCGGAAGCCCGAGGTCCAGGAGAGTCGGGGGCCGGTGACCGTCCGCATCTCAGGGAGGATCCCGACGAACCAGTGGAATCAGGTGGGTCTGAAGCTTGTCTCGAAAATTCGCCGTGTTGCCAGCCAAGGCGCATCCACGGGCGAGCCGGAGGCCATGGTGGAGTTCTCCGTGGTGGTTCCTCCGGAGAGAGTCGACTCTTTTATGAGCGAGATCGAGAACGCCGTTGGCGAGCTTGATCTCGGGGGGAAGGTGAAGGCAGAGCGGAGGTAGCGAACGGGGTTTCATCGGGAAGGTCGGGTTGGGGATTTTGGATACTTCCGAAACGGCTGCATGCGTTGTACTGGAGGTAGCCCAGCACGGAGTCCGTCTCCGGTATCAGGTCGAGCAGCAATCGAGCGCCTCCGATTTCGTTCTGGAGCGTGACGGTAGGATCATAGGGGCGCTCGAAGTTACCCGGGCGGCCTGTCCGGAGGTAATCGAAGCCTACAAGGCAATACGGGACGATGAGAAGGGCGGACCGTTCGTCCCGGCGATCCACTGCAAGAACGGCTGGATCGTTCACCCTACCGCGAAGGCAAGGATAAACCCGATCAGGAAGAAGGTGGACGAATACCTTGCACGGATCGAGAGCGACGGGTTGCATCGGTTCTTCGTTTGGAGCGAGGGCGCAAAGTTTCCATCAGTCAGGCAGATCTCGGAATGCCTACACATCGAAGCCGGAAGCGTCATGGACTGGAGGGGCGGTAAGGCTATTTGCATTGCTTTTCCTGGGGAAGTGGGTCGTCGATTACCGGGACGCGACGGGGCGCAGGAGGTGGGAAACCTACCGCACCCGCGAAGAAGCCAAGCGGGCGCTTTCGGAGCGGCTGCGGGCGCAGACGGCCACGCTCCCGCCGACCGAGCTCCCGACGGTCGAGGAAGCCTGCGAGGCGTGGCTCCGCTCGCGAGCGGACCGCCGCCCCTCGACCGTCTACCTCTGGCAAACCTACATCCGACGGCACATCGTGCCCCGGATCGGGCGCCTACGGGTCGACCGCGTCACCCCCGCACTCCTCGAGCAAGACCTTCGGAACTCCCTTTCCCGCGAGGGGCGCCTGGCCCCCCGGACGATCAACCGCGTGCTTGCCACGCTCGCGTCCGTCTACGACTATCTCGCCCGGCACGGCATCCACGACCGCAACCCGGCCCGGCTTGCCGAGCGGCTGCGGGTCGAGCACAAGACGGGGGAAGATATCTCCCCCGAGGATGTGCCCACGCCCGAAGAAGTGAAGGCGCTTCTCTTTGCGGCCCCGCCGGGGCTTCCGAGAACCGCCCTTCTCACGCTCGCCCTGACGGGAATGCGGGCGGGCGAACTGCTGGCCCTCAAATGGGAAGACATCGACTTCGAGGCGGGGCGGATCCACATCCGGCGGGCCGTCACGTGGGCGCAAACGGGCGAGGAGCGGCGGACGGGTGGCGTGGGGCCGCGGTTTTTCCCGCCGAAGACCCGGGCGGGGAGGCGAGAGGTGGAGGCGCCGCCCGAGCTCCTCTCCGCCCTCAAGCGCTGGCGGCTCGAGTGTCCGCCCGGGGAGTTCGTCTTCGTCCGGCGCGACGGTGTCCCGATGCACCGAAAGACCCTTACGGAGACGGTTCTTCGCCCCGCCCAGGCGCGGGCGGGACTTCGCCCCTTCGGGCTTCACGCATTCCGGCACTTCTTTGCATCCGAGCTGATCCGCCGAGGCTACCCGCCGACCGAGGTTGCGGCCCGGCTCGGGCACTCGAGCCCCCAGGTGACGATGTCCATCTACGCCCGCTGGTACCGAGGGGCTAGCTCAGACGCGGTCGAAAAGCTCGCGAAGACCCTTCTCTCGCCGGCCCGGTCGGGGGAGTGACATGCCCGCGCGCGGGGGGGCCGGAGCCACTCGAAGAGGCGCGACGTGGTAGCAGGCGGTAGCGAAACGGTAGCAACGACCCTCCTGCCGAGCGGCCGACGGAAAAAGCAAGCGGCCGGAAACTTCCCTGTTTCCGGCCGCTTGCGTCCCAGTGCGAGGAGGGGGACTTGAACCCCCACGGGTGTTACCCCACTAGCCCCTCAAACTAGCGCGTCTGCCAGTTCCGCCATCCTCGCACACCGTTTTCCGAAGGCTTCTCGGTCGCAGAAAGTTACGGATTCGCTGCGGGTTCGCCCCGTCCTCCGGAGGCTGCGCGTGCCGATCCGGATACCTCCTGGCCTCCCGGCGGCTTTTCTAGTTCACCGGAACTTCCGGCGGGTTTCAAGGGCTCGGGGAACGCCCCTGCGCTCGCGGACTCGCTCGGGGCGGTGGCTCCGCTCCGTTCCCCTCCCGCGGCCATGCCGCCCGGGCTGCTCGTGGCTTCGGATGTCGCGGAAGCTGCGGACCCCACGGTCGTACCCGATGGAACCGAGGGTTGCCCGCTCGCCGAACCTCCCGGCTCCGCGGGAGCGGCCGACTCGGTGGATCCGGTTTCGGCCCCCGCCCGTGCGCTGGCTTCCCCGGATCCGCCTCCTGTCTCGGGGGCGGCCGCTCCGACTTCGCTCCCCGCTGCCGGAACGGGCGCTTCGCCTTCCGTTCCCTTCACGGCTGCCTCGGGCCCGGGAGCGCCGGGTTCCTCCACCTCGACGGGCGGTGGAGGCAAACCCTCGTCGAAAACACTGGCCGTGAGATGGCGGCCGGAAAGATAGGTGAGGGCGAGCGCCGAGAGCATGAAGACCGCGGCGAGAGCACTCGTTACCTTGGTGAGAAAGTTGCCGGCGCCGCTGCTCCCGAAGATCGTCGAGCTGCTACCACCGAAGACGGCGCCGATGTCCGCCCCGCGGCCCTGCTGCAGCAGGATCACGACCACGAGCATGAGGCACGTGAGGATGTGCAGCACCGTGAGGAAAAGATCCATTGGCCCCGCCGACTTCGGCTTCGCTCCGGGTCCCTCAGACCCGGTACCGTACAATGCGTGCAAATTCGTCGGCTTTCAAGCTCGCTCCGCCGACGAGCACACCGTCGATGTCGGGCTCGCGCATGAGCCCGTCGATGTTGTCCGCCTTCACGCTCCCTCCGTAGAGAATCCGGATCGCCTCGGCGAGACCGCCCAGCTCGGAAAGCGTTTTTCGCACGAACGCGTGGACTTCCTGCGCCTGCGCCGGCGTCGCCACTCGCCCGGTCCCGATGGCCCAAACGGGTTCGTAAGCCACGACGGTTCTGGCGAGGGCGTCCCGGTCGAGCCCCTGCAAAGCCGCGCGGAGCTGTCGGCCCACGACGTCCAGGGTGCGACCGGCCTCGCGTTCCTCGAGCCGTTCGCCCACGCACACGATCGGCACGAGCCCGTGGCGGAGCGCCGCCTCGACCTTCCGGCCGACCCACTCGTCGGTTTCCCCGAAGTACCGACGGCGTTCGGAATGCCCCACGATGACGTAGGTGCAACCTGCCTCCCGCAGCATCGGTGCCGAAACCTCGCCGGTGAAGGCGCCTTCGTCTTCCCAGAAAAGGTCCTGAGCCGCGAGGGCCACACCCGAGCCGAGGAGCTGCCGGCCGGCGAACTCGAGAAGCGTGAACGGTGGGGCCACGACGACCTCCCGGTCCGGGACTTCGCGTGCTGCCGATCGGACCGCGTCGAGAAGAGGCCCGGCGCTCGCCCTGAGGCCGTGCATCTTCCAGTTCCCGGCTAGGAGCGGCCGGCGCTTCACGGGGTGTCCTCCAGGGCCAGAAGGCCCGGTAGGGGCTTGCCTTCGAGAAACTCGAGGGCGGCACCGCCTCCGGTCGAGATGTGCGTGATTTTGTCCGCCACCCCGGCCTTGCGGACCGCAGCCGCGGAGTCCCCTCCGCCCACGACGGTGACGGCGGAACACTCGGCGAGCGCCCGGGCCATGGCCACGGTTCCCGCGCCGAATCGCTCCACCTCGAAAATCCCCATGGGACCGTTCCAGAACACCGTGCGCGCCTTTTCGATTTCCTCGCGGAACAGCTCTTCCGTCCTGGGCCCGATGTCGACGCCGACCATCCCTTCGGGGATGGACTGCGTGACGGTCTGCACCGGCTTGTCCCCTTTGGTGGAGGCCGACACCCTGTGGTCGACGGGCAAAAGGAGCTTCGTTCCTTTTTTCCGCGCCCGTTCGAGAAGCCCGCCCGCCGTCTCGACACGGTCCTCTTCCACGCGAGAGTCCCCGACCGGAACTCCTTGCGCCACCAGGAACGTGTAGGCCATGGCTCCGCCCACGAGAAGCACGTCCACCTTGTCCACGAGCGCTTCGAGAACGCCGATCTTGTCGGAAACCTTGGCCCCGCCCAGCAGCGCCACGAAGGGGCGTTCGGGCTCGGCGAGAATCTTTCCGAGGTAATGGCATTCCCGGGCCAGGAGAAAGCCCGCTGCCTTTTCCGCGACGAAGCGAACCATGCCGACGGTGGAGGCGTGCGCGCGGTGGGCGGCGCCGAAAGCGTCGTTCACGTAGATCTCCGCGAGCCGGGCGAGAGCGCGGCCGAAGCTCTCGTCGTTCGCCTCTTCGCCGGGGTGGAATCGGAGATTTTCGAGGAGGAGAGCGCGGCCCGGCTCGAGGGCCTCGACGAGTCTTTCTACCTCCTCCCCCACGCAGTCCGGTGCGAGCGGGACCTCCGTGGCGAGCATCCCGGAAAGGCAGCGAGCGACGGGGGCGAGCGAGAACTCGTCCGAGCGGCGCCCCTTCGGCCGCCCGAGGTGGGACGCCAGGACGAGCCGGGCCCCTCGCTCGAGAGCGTAGCGCACGGTCGGCAGCGTGGCCTCGATCCTCCACGTGTCGGCCACCTCGCCACCCGAAAGCGGGACGTTGAAGTCCGCCCGGAGAAAAACCCGCCTTCCGGGAAGGGAGATCTCTTCGATCGTTTTCACGAAGATCGTGCTGCCCGCCCGAAGCTCAGAGCTTCGAGCCGACGAGGCAGCTCACGTCACCCATGCGCTTGGAGAAGCCCCACTCGTTGTCGTACCAGGCGAGCACCTTGACGAAGTTGTCCGTGATCACCTTGGTGAGCTGCGCGTCGAAAATCGAGGAGTGAGGGTCGTTGTTGAAGTCGACGGAAACGAGCGGCTCCTCGCAGTACGCGAGAATGCCCCGGAGCGGTCCCTCGGCCGCGGCCTTCATGGCCCGGTTCACTTCCTCTTCGGTGACTTTCCGGTCGAGCTCCGCGACCAGGTCGACGAGCGAAACGTTCGCCGTGGGAACGCGCACGGCCATGCCGTCCAGCCGTCCTTTGAGTTCCGGCAAGACCTCGCCCACGGCGCGGGCCGCACCGGTCGTGGTGGGGATCATGGACTGGGCGGCTGCGCGTGCGCGCCGGAGGTCCTTGTGGGGCAGGTCGAGAATACGCTGGTCGTTCGTGTAGGCGTGAACCGTGGTCATGAGCCCGCGCCGGACACCGAAGGTCTCGTGGAGTACCTTGACCACGGGTGCGAGGCAGTTGGTCGTGCAAGAAGCGTTGGAGAGGACGTGGTGCTTGGAGGGATCGTACACGTGGTGGTTCACGCCGTAGCAAATCGTGAGGTCGGCACCCTTCGCGGGCGCGGAGATCAGGACCTTTTTCGCACCGGCCTCGAGGTGGAGTGCCGCCTTTTCCCGCTGCGTGAAGAGCCCCGTGCACTCGAGAACGAGATCGACCTTGAGTTCTCGCCACGGGAGCTTCGCCGGGTCCTTTTCCGAGAGGACTTTGATCCGACGGTCCCCGACGGCGATCGTGTCGTTTTCCACGACTTCGACACCGTCGAGTTTTCCGTGAACGGAGTCGTACTTGAGGAGGTGGGCGAGCGTCTTCGCGTCCGTCACGTCGTTGACGGCGACGAAGTCGAGCTCCGGGCGGTCGAGGTTGGCCCGGACCACGTTCCTGCCGATTCGGCCGAAGCCGTTGATGCCGATGCGGACGGCCATGGCTGCCTACAGGTCGGCAGAGTTTCCACTTTTGCCCCGTCGAGTCAACGTGACCCGTCCCGGCGAGGGCCCTCGGGGGGAGGTCTCGTTGACTGGTGCAAGTGGTTGTAATAGCGTGCCCTTTTCCGAGCCTTGGGCGCGTCGGGGTGAAGGCGGAGAGGTGGCGCAGTGCCGCAAGAGTCCCTTTTTACGATCGTTTCCGGTTCGGGTCCGGTCGTTCTCGGTGTCCTCTACGTTCTCGTCCTTTTTTCGGTCGTGAGCTGGGGGCTCATCGGATTCAAGCTCGTCCAGATTCGCAGGGCGCGGAAGGAATCCGAGCGGTTCCTCGAGATGTTCTGGAAGATGAAGAATCTCACGGCGATCCACCAGGCGAGTCTCGAGCTCCGGCAAAGCCCCGTCGCCCACGTCTTTCATGCGGGGTACCAGGAGCTGCTGCGGTCGATGAAGGCCAAGCGGCAGGGCAACCCCGGAGAGGGCGAGATCACGACCGAGCTCGGGGGCATCGCCAGCGTGGAGAGGGCCATGCGGCGGGCCATGAGCCAGGAGATCACCCGGCTCGAGCGGGCTCTCACGTTCCTGGCGACGACGGGCAGCACGACGCCGTTCATCGGGCTTTTCGGCACCGTGTGGGGGATCATGAACGCCTTCCACGGACTGAGCCGCACCCAGTCTTCCTCCATCCAGGCGGTCGCCCCCGGGATTTCCGAAGCGCTCGTGGCGACGGCCGCGGGGCTGGCCGCCGCGATCCCGGCCGTCGTAGCCTACAACTCTTTCACCCGGACGGTACGCGTACTGGCCGTGGAAATGGAGAACTTCGCCGCGGAATTTCTCAATATCGCCGAGCGCCACTTTCTCCGGTAAGAAAATTCCTGCGCCGGGACGATGGCTTTCGAACGCTCGAACGGGTCGGAAATCTCGCAGATCAACGTGACGCCGCTCGTCGACGTCATGCTGGTGCTGCTCGTCATTTTCATGGTCACGGCCCCCATCCTGCAGCAGGGGGTGGCCGTCAACCTGCCGGACGTGCGGGGGGAGGGGTTTTCCGGCGAGGAAGTCCAGCTCGTCGTCACGGTGGACCGTGACGGGGCCCTTTACCTGAACGACGTTCGGATGGACGAAAAAGAGCTGCAAAAAAAGCTGGCTGCCGTGCTGCGCGAGCGGCCGGACAAACAGGTTTTCCTGCGTGCCGACGAGGACGCTCGATACGGCGAGGTCGCCCGGGCGATGGCTGCCGTGCGCGAAGCCGGAGTCCGCCGGATCGGCATGGTGACGGAGCCCCCGGTCGAGGGGGGTTGAGCGGGTACGTGCTGCGCGAAGAACCAGGACTCTGGCGAATGATTTTCCTTTCCGCGATTGCCCACGCCGCGCTCCTGGGCCTCGTTTTTTTCTGGCCGCGGGAGAAGCGCTCCCCGGGTCCGACTTCCTATACGGTGGAACTCGTCGGTCCCGACGCTCTCGGCGGGACCAACCTGGCTCCGCGGGGGAAAAAAGCCGAAAAAGAACCAGCGCCGAAAAAGGCTCCTCCGAAAGTCGCCGAGAAGCCCGCGCCGGCGCCCGGCTCCTGCCGGAGGCCCGGAACGGCCCCCCGTCGCGGAAGTCGCAAAAAAACCCGCCCCGGAGAAGCCGGAGCCCCGGCAAGTGCCGCCGCAGAAACCGGAGGTCGCGAAAAAGCCCGAACCCGCGAAAAAAGAAATCCCCTCCGAGCCCGCACCGCGGGACGTGCTCGCCCTGGCCAAGGCGACCGCCGTGCCCACGGCTACGAGGATCCCTCCGAGCCCCACAGCGCAGCTCGCCCGTGCGGAGCCCACGGCCGTGCGAACTCCGACGCCCGTACGCCTTGCGGCTCGGCCACCCGCGAAAGCCGCGGAGCCTTCACCGGCACGACGGGCCGCTTCTGCGCCGGTCGGCCGCCCGACCGCGGCTCCGACCAGGCCGGCCGGGGCTGGCGGCCATGCCGGACGGGCGGGCGCGAGCTCGGGCGAGGTGGATCCGGCTCGACTCGAGCGCGAGCGGCAAATCGCCGAGGCAATCGCTCGCGTTCAGAGACAGATCGCCGGCGGAGGCACGGGGACGGGCCCCCTCTCGGTCGGTCCGGGCTCGGGACCGGGCGGAGGCGAACTACGCAGCATCGAATACGTTCGGTACGTCAATCACATGACGGAAAAGATCAAGGAGAACTGGGTGTGGGCCGGGGGGGCGGGTGACCTCGAAACCGTGATTGCGTTTTCCGTCCTGAGCACGGGGGAGATCGTGAACATCCGCGTCCTCGTGCCGAGCGGAAATCCGACCTACGATCTTTCCGCCGTTCGAGCCGTCCAGGCCGCGAACCCGCTTCCCCCTCCGCCCTTCGAGTTCGCGGACCAGTTCGCCCGTGTCGAGTACACCTTCAGGCCGGAGGACGCAAAACGCGAATGAAACGACCCAAGGGCTTTTTCCCCGCCGTTCTGGCGCTCTTTCTCGTGACGACGGTGCCTGCCGTGCGGGCGCAAATCCGTGGGACGATCATCGGCCCTGCGGGCCGCGCTTACCCGATAGCCCTGGCTCCTCTCCATCCTGCGGACGGCACCCTGCGGGCCGGGGGCCGCGACCCGGGCGTCGAGTTCGTCGACATCCTCGGTCGGGACCTCGAGCTTTCGGGGCTTTTCCGGGTGCTCGACCGCGAGGCGTATCTCGAAAACCCGACGAACTCGGGGATTTCCGCCGAAGAGATCCGCTTCGAGAACTGGTCGGTCATCGGCGCGCTCGCCCTGGTCAAGGGGTCCTACGCCGTCGAAGGGGAGCGGCTCACGGTGGAAGCGAGACTCTTCGACGTCTACCAGCGGCGGCAGCTCGCGGGAAGCCGCTACAAGGGCACCGTCGCCGACCTCCGCCGGATGGCGCACAAGTTCGCCGACAAGATTCTCGAGGAGTTCACCGGAGAGAGGGGGCCCTTCGACACGCAAATCGCCTTCATTTCGACGCGAACGGGGAGGTTCAAGGACCTGTTCGTGATGAGCCCGGACGGCGGAGACATCCTGCAGGTCACGGAGACCCGCTCGATCGCGGTGGCCCCCGCCTGGAGTCCCGACGGCCACAGGCTCGCGTACACCTCCTACAAGTACGGCAACCCGGACCTCTACCTGATCGACTTCGTCACCGGGCGGGAAAGCCGGCTTTCCTCGGGCCCCGGCCTTCACCTCGGAGCCGAGTGGTCGCCCGACGGGCAGTGGATCGCCGTCGCGCTCGAGCGGGAGGGGAATTCCGAAATCGTGCTTCTCGACTCCAAGGGGCGCTTCGTGCGGCGCCTGACCGATCACTGGGGTATCGACGTTTCACCCACGTGGTCCCCGGACTCGAGCAGGATCGCCTTTTGCTCGAACCGAGCCGGCACCCCGCAAATCTACGTGATGAACGCCGACGGGACGGACATTCGGCGCATCACGTACTTCGGCGACTACAACACCTCTCCCCAGTGGTCGCCGAAGGGAGACCGGATCGCCTTCGCGAGCCGCAGGGCGGGGAACGAGTTCGACATCTTCGTCGTGCGGCCCGACGGCACGGATCTTCGGCGGATCACTTCCGGCCCCGGGAGCAACGAGGATCCCTCGTGGTCCCCCGACGGACGGTATCTGGTTTTCAGTTCCACGCGGGAGGGGCCGCCGCTGCTCTATCTCACGGATGCGGAGGGGCGCCACCAGGTCGCATTGACTGGCCCACCCGGCGGTGATACTAGTCCCGCCTGGTCGCGGTGGAGAGAGTAGGCGCGGGCAGGTCCGGCGCCGGGCGAGGGAGGTTTCCTGTCATGGGTCGTAGCTTACGGGGGACGATCGCGTTTTGTGTGGTCGTGGCACTGGCCGTCGCCGCCTGTGGCGGGCGGAAAAAACCGGCCGAGGTCCGCAAAGGGCCGGGCTTCACCGAGCAGGGGCTCGCTGCCGAGGGGAGTCTCGAGAAGTTCCGCACGGGCGAGGCCCTGCCGGCGAGCGACGAGGGACCCCTCCGCGACATCAATTTCGCGTTCGACTCGTTCGAACTCGACGAGCAGGCGCGGGAGATCCTCAAGCAGAACGCGCAGTGGCTCAAGGACAATCCGCGGGTGGCCGTCGAGATCGAGGGGCACTGCGACGAGCGCGGAACGATCGAGTACAACCTCGCCCTCGGCGCGAAACGGGCGCGGGCCGCGAAGGAGTACCTGGTCACGTTGGGGGTGGAGCCGGACCGGCTCACCACGATCAGCTACGGCGAGGAACTGCCCCTCTGCCGCGAGTCGACCGAGGAGTGCTGGGCGAAGAACCGGCGAGCTCATTTCGTCCCGCTCCGTGATTGATGCGAGGGCACGGGAACCGGTTCGGGGACGGGCTCGGGAAATGGCATTGCGGTTCGGAGCGGCGGTCGGTCTCGTTTCGTTTTTCGTCCTTGCGGGCTGCGCCACGCAGGCGGACCTTCGCCGGGTCCGCCGGCAGCAGGACGAGATTCGGGCGATCCTGGCGGACCAGAAGGTGCTGCTCGACAGCGTCCAGCGGCGGCTCGACGTCTTGCGGGGGGAACTCGAGGACGCGAAAAGGCGAGGTGGCGGTGGCTGGGCCGTCGGTCGGCTCGAGCGGCGCATCCGCGACCTCGAAAGTCGGCTTTACGCTCTCGAGACCGGCGCGGCCCTGCCGGCGAGACCCACCGGCGCGCGCCCGGGCGAGCCGGCTGCGGCTCCTCTCCCCGGAGAGACGACGCCCCCCTCGACCGGTGCGGTCGCGCCTCCGAGCCGGGCGGCACAGGAGCCCGCGCCCGTCGACCCTCTCGCGCGAGAAGAGGCGCTTCTTGCCTCCGCTCGCGTCGACGACACCTACCGGGAAGCCTTCCGCCTCTTCCGGTCGGGGGAGTACGGCCGCGCGATCCCGCTCTTCCGGGAGTTCCTGCAGAAAAACGAGAAGTCCGAGTTCGCCGACGACGCCCAGTTCTGGATCGGGGAGTGCTATTACGCGCTCGGAGACTACAACCGGGCCATTCTTGAGTTCAACGAGGTCCTGTTGAAATATCCCGGGAGCGACCGGGTCCCGGCGTCCCTGTTGAGGCAGGGGCTGGCTTTCGCGGAACTCGGCGACCAGGTGGATGCACGCCTTATCCTGCAAAAGCTGGTCAGTGACTACCCGGGGACTCCCGAGGCTCGGCAGGCCAATTTCAAGCTTCGGACGCTGCGCGACTAGAAGGCCTCGCCGGACCGGAGCGGCATGAGGCTCGTTCGCGGGCTCCACCGCGTGCCCGAGGAGGCCCGTCGTCGGGTCGTCACGATCGGGAACTTCGACGGGGTCCATTTGGGCCACAGGGAAATCTGTCGGGTGGTGTCCGAGCGCGCGAAAGAGTACGCCGCCGACTCGCTCGCTCTCACGTTCTACCCGCACCCGCTCGCGGTCCTGGCCCCCGAGAAGGCTCCGGAGCTGCTCCTGCGCTTTTCCGACCGGCTCCGTCTTCTCTTCGAGGCCGGCATCGAGGTGGTGGTGGCCCAGAGGTTCACCCGCGAGTTCTCGCGGATTCCCGCCGAGGAGTTCGTCCGTCGGCATCTCGTGGAAAAGCTCGGCGCGGTGCACGTCGTCGTCGGTCACAACGTCCGATTCGGCCGGGACCGCCGCGGCGACGGGAACCTCTTGCGAGAGTGCGGGGCGAAGCTGGGTTTTTCCGTCGACGTCGTGGGCCCCGTCCGCGTCGGAGAGACCGTGGTGAGCAGCACGACGATCCGCAAGGCCGTTCTCGACGGCGACATGGATCGGGCACGGGCCCTCCTCGGGCGCCCCTACTTCGTGCGGGGGCGAGTCGTCCACGGAACGGGGCGGGGGCGCACGCTCGGCTATCCGACGGCGAATCTTTTCACCACCTGGCGTCTCCTTCCGCCGAACGGGGTCTATGCCGTTCTCGTCACGGCCGAGGGGGTCGCGTGTCGTGGGATCGCCAACCTCGGCGTGAGACCCACCTTCGGAGGCGTGGAGCGGTCTCTCGAGGCGCACCTCTTCGACTTTCGGGGCGACCTCTACGGAAAACGGCTCCGGGTGGCGTTCGTTCGGCGGCTCCGCGAGGAGCGGAGGTTCGAGAGCCCCGAGGCGCTCCGAAGGCAGATCGACCGGGACGCGGAACTCGCCAGGCGGGTCCTCGACGAGCTGTGAGCCCCTACGAAGAGGTCGTCCCGAGCGAAAGCACGCCCTTGCGTCTCGACCGGTTCCTCGCGGCCTCGGGTCGCTGGGGGAGCAGGGCGCGTGTCCACCGGCTCATCGAAGCGGGATGCGTTTTCGTCAACGACAAGCCGGCCAGGCCCTCCACACGGGTTCGTCCGGGGGACCGCATCCGCGTCCTCGAGGAACGCCTCGCGGAAGAGACCTCGGAAAAGGTCCGCCCGTCGGACATTCCTCTCGACGTGCTCTTCGAGGACGAGGATTTGCTCGTCGTCGACAAACCGCCGGGGCTCGTCGTTCACCCCGCGCCCGGCCACTGGCAGGACACGCTCGTGAGCGCTCTGCTGCACCGCTGGAAAGAGCCGGCTCCGGGTCTCGACGCGCTCCGTCCCGGCATCGTGCACCGCCTGGACAAGGACACCTCGGGCGTGCTCGTCGTTTGCAAGAACCTCCGGACCCTCGAGGCACTGGCCCGGCAGTTTCGCGAAAGAGCCGTTCGCAAGGAATACCTGGCGGTGGTCTGGGGGGTCCCCGCCCGCGCGTCGGGGACGATCGATCGGCCGATCGGCCGCCACCCGGTGGAACGGAAGCGGATGGCCGTGCGAAGCGAGGGGCGGCCGGCGCGGACCAGGTTCGAGCGGGTGGCGTCGTACGGGAAGGTGAGCCTTCTTCGCCTCTATCCGGAGACGGGACGTACGCATCAGATCCGCGTTCATCTGGCGTCGGCGGGTCACCCGGTCGTGGGAGATCGGGTCTACGGGCGCTCGAGGGCGGAGGCCACCCGGCAGCTCGGGGTGACCAGGCAGCTTCTGCATGCCTCGGCTCTGGGCTTTCGCCACCCGAGGACGGGAGAAGAGGTTTTCTTCGAGGCCCCGCTTCCCGAGGACATGCGGTCGGTGCTCGAGCGGTGCGCGGAGACGGCGGAGAGCAAGTCGGGCCGAGGGGTTTCTTGACAGGAGCGAGTACCATCCAGTAGCGTCCGGAGACGAAGCCGCTGGCCCTGGCGGGCCTGCGGCCCGTTTGCTAAGAAACACGGGTTTGACGTCGGGAGTTCTATGGCCGAGATCACGATGAAACAGCTTCTCGAGGCCGGGGTTCACTTCGGTCACCAGACCAGTCGCTGGAACCCGAAGATGAAGCCGTACATCTTCGGGGCCCGGAACGGCATCTACATCATCGACCTCCAGCAGACCGTCAAGCTTTTCGAGGAAGCCGCGCGCTTCGTGCGGGAGCTCGTGGCCGAAGGGGGTACGATCCTCTTCGTGGGCACCAAGAAGCAGGCCCAGGACGCCATCAAGGAGGAAGCCGAGCGCTGCGGGATGTTCTACGTGAACAACCGATGGATGGGCGGGACGCTCACGAACTACCAGACGATCCGCCAGAGTATCGAGCGGCTGAAAAAGCTCGAAGAAATCCTGGCCGACCCGGCTCTGACGGAGGGGCTCACGAAAAAGGAGCGGCTCGGGCTCACCCGCGAGCGGGATCGACTTCTCGCCTCGCTCGGCGGGATCAAGAACATGCGCCGGCTTCCGGACGCGCTGTTCGTCGTGGATCCCGTGAAGGAAGAAATCGCGGTCCGGGAAGCCAACAAGCTCGGCATCCCGGTGGTGGCCATCGTGGACACGAACTGCGACCCCGACGTCGTCGACTACAAGATTCCCGGTAACGACGACGCCATCCGTGCGATCCGGCTCTTCGCGTCGGCCATCGCGGACGCGGTTCTCGAGGGCAAGCAGATCTACGAGGAGCGGATGAAAGCGGCCGGAGAGGCGATGCCCGAAGAGGCGGCCGCGCCGGCCGAGACGCCTGCCGAGGGTGAGTTGGGAGGCGTGGCATGAGCGAGATCCGCGCCGAACAGGTTCGCGAGCTCCGGGAAAAGACCGGGGCCGGCATGATGGACTGCAAAAAGGCGCTCGTGGAAACGGGCGGCGACATGGAACGAGCCGTGGTCTACCTTCGCGAGCGCGGGCTCGCCGCCGCGGCGAAAAAAGCCGGCCGTACGGCCGCGGAAGGGGTCGTGGGCTCCTACGTCCACGGCGGGGGCAAGATCGGCGTCCTCGTGGAGGTGAACTGCGAGACCGATTTCGTGGCACGGACCGACGACTTCCAGCAGCTCGTCAGGGATCTCGCGATGCAGATCGCGGCTTCCCAACCGCGTTACGTGCGCCGGGAGGACGTACCCGAGTCCGTCCGCGCCTCGGAGCTCGAGATCTACCGGGCGCAGGCCGCGCAGTCGGGCAAGCCCCCCGCGGTGGTCGAGAAGATCGCGGCGGGGAAACTCGAAAAGTTCTATTCGGACGTCTGTCTTCTCGAGCAGCCTTTCGTCAAGGACCCTTCGCGCACCGTCCGGGAAGTCGTGGCCGACGCGGTGGCGCGTCTCGGCGAGAACATCGTGGTACGCCGCTTCGTTCGCTTCCAGGTCGGAGAGCAAACGGACGAGTCGAGCTGAGGCCCGATTGGGGGGATCGGTGGCGGAAGCCGAGCCAGCCCTGCGGTACCGCCGGGCCTTGCTCAAGCTGAGCGGCGAGGCCCTCATGGGGCCGGCTCCTTACGGCCTGCACCCCGCCACGCTGCGCGGCATAGCCGCGGAGATCGCCGAGGTGCGTGCCCTGGGCTGCGAGCTGGCCGTCGTGGTCGGGGGAGGGAACATTTTCCGCGGAGTTTCCGGGACGGCGCAGGGCATGGAGCGCGCGACGGCCGACTACATCGGAATGCTGGCCACCATGATCAACGCCCTCGCGCTCCAGGACGCGCTCGAGAAGCTGGGTTCGGTCACGCGCGTCATGTCGGCCATCGAAATGCAGCAGGTCGCCGAGCCCTACATCCGGCGCCGTGCGACGCGCCACCTGGAGAAGGGCAGGGTGGTGATCTTTGCAGCCGGCACCGGAAACCCGTATTTCACCACCGACACGGCGGCCAGCCTGCGTGCCGCCGAGATCGGAGCGGAAGTGGTGCTCAAGGCGACGAAGGTCGACGGAATCTACGATTCGGATCCCCGCAAGAACCCCGGGGCCCGGAAGTTCGAGGAGCTCACCTACCTCGACGTGCTCCGGCTCCGCCTCGAGGTGATGGACGCGACCGCCGTCTCCCTGTGCATGGAAAACCGGCTTCCGATCATCGTGTTCGACTCGACGACTCCGGGAAATATCCGCCGGGTGCTGCAAGGGGAACGCATCGGAACGATCGTACGGGTGCCGTGATGGTCGACGAAGTGCTCGCGGACATGAAGAAGGAAATGGACCAGACCGTGGCTTCTTTTCGGAAGGAGCTCGCCCGCACGAGAACGGGACGCGCGTCGCCGGCTCTGCTCGAAGGCCTGACCGTGGAATACTACGGAACGAAGACCCCGCTGATCCAGCTCGCCGGAATTTCCGCGCCCGAGCCACGCCTCCTCGTCGTCCAGCCCTACGACAAAGGCGCTCTCGGGAGCATCGAAAAGGCGATCCTGCAGTCCGACCTGGGGCTGACTCCGGTCAACGACGGCAAGATCCTCCGCATCCCGATTCCCGAGCTCACCGAGGAACGACGGCGGGACCTGGTGCGTCACGTCCGGAGGGTGGCCGAGGAGTTCCGCATTTCGATCCGGAACCACAGGCGGGACGCGATCGAGATGCTCCGGGAGATGGAAAAGGAGAAGGAAATCACCGAGGACGACTTCCATCGCGCACAGGAGCGCGTCGAGGAAACGACGCGGGAGTACATCGGGCGTATCGACAAGATGCTCAAGGCGAAAGAAGAAGAGATCCTGGAGGTCTGAGCCGCAATGGAAGCGCCCGCGGAACTCGACCTCGAGCGTCTTCCCCGACACGTGGCGATCATCATGGACGGGAACGGGCGTTGGGCCCGGGCGCGCGGGCTCTCGCGGATCGAAGGCCACAAGCGGGGCAAGGACTCGGTGCGTGCGGTGGTCGAATGCGCGCGGAAGATCGGGATCGAATACCTGACGCTCTTCGCCTTCTCCACGGAAAACTGGCAGCGGCCCCGACGCGAGGTGGACGCCCTCATGCGGCTCTTGCGCCGGTATCTGCGCACGGAGCTCCACAGGATGATGAAGCACGAGATCCGGCTCCTCGCGGTCGGGAACCTGCGGAAACTCCCGCCGGACCTGCAGCGGCTTTTGCACGAGGACATCGAGCGGACTCGCCACAATCGCGGCATGACGGTCGTTCTCGCCGTGAGCTACGGCGGGCGCGACGACATCGTTCGAGCGGCGAGGCAGATGGCGCGTTCGGCCGCGCGCGGTGCGCTCGACCCGCGAGAGATCGACGAGACGGCGTTCGCGCGCGCCCTCTCCACGGGCGACATTCCGGACCCGGACCTCCTCATCCGGACGGGAGGAGAGCAGAGGATCTCGAACTTCTTCCTCTGGCAGGCCGCGTACACGGAAATCTATTTCACCGAAACGCTCTGGCCCGACTTCCGGGAGCCGGATTTCCTGCGGGCTCTCCTCGAGTACCAGCGCCGGGAACGGCGGTTCGGTCGAGTGAACGAAGAGGAACGGGAGCGAGGACGGCTGCGTGCTGCGCCTTAGGCTCGCGACGGCCGCGGTCGCCCTCCCACTCCTTCTCGTTCTCGTCCTCTGGGCGCCCGACTGGCTCTTTTCGGCGGTGGTGGTCGCCGTCGCCACGCTGGGAACGGTGGAGTACAGCCGGCTCGGCTATCCTCCGGGCTCGGCCGAGAGGATCCTCTTTCCGGCGGTGGGGCTCGGCGTCGCCCTGGGGGTCGGGTTGCAGGAATTTCTCTGGATCGGAGCGGCTCTCACCTTCGGTGTGGGTGCGACCCTGGGCTGGGTCCTCCTGGGCCGGCGGGACTTCGTCCAGGGTTTGATCGGGACGGGGCAGGGTTGGATCGGGATCTTTTTTTCGGCCTTCCTCCTCCCCCATTTCGTCTGGCTGCGCACGTTTCCGGAGGGAAAACACTGGGTGCTTTTCGTCCTGGCCGTGGCGATGCTCGGCGATACGGCAGGGTATTTCGCGGGAAAGCTTTTCGGTCGTCACAAGCTCGCACCGGCGATCAGTCCCGGGAAGACGGTCGAAGGCGCCGTGGCCGTGGCCGTGGGTAACCTGGTGGCCGGAGCGGGGGCCTGGTGGTTGCTTTTGCGGGACACGAACCCGTGGGAGGCACTGGCTCTGGCCCTGGTTCTCGGGACACTGGGACAGGCGGGCGACCTTTCGGAGTCCATGATGAAGCGCTCGTTCGGTGTGAAGGAATCCGGAGGTTTTTTCCCGGGCCACGGTGGAATCCTCGACAGGATCGACAGCCTCGTATTCCCCGCCGCTTTCCTGTGCTACTATCTGGCTTTCCGGTCGCTCCTTGCGGCCTAGGAGTTTCTATGTGGGAGTGGCTCTCCACCGGAGTCGGTTACGTCCTTCCGGCCGTTCTCGTGCTCGGGGTGCTCATCCTGATCCACGAGTTCGGGCACTTCCTGGCCGCCCGCTGGGTGGGCGTCCGGGTGCTGAAGTTTTCGATCGGTTTCGGACCGAAGCTTCTCGGGTTCCGGAGGGGCGAGACCGAGTACGTGCTCGCTGCCGTGCCCTTCGGGGGGTTCGTGAAGATGGTGGGGGAGGAGCCGGGGGAGGCCGGCGAGGCCGAGGTGGGGTCTTTCGCGAGGCAGTCGGTCGGGAAGCGGGCACTGATCGTTTCGGCGGGACCCTTGACGAACCTTCTCGGGGCTTTCGTTCTCTTCGCGGCGGTCTTCGCCGTCTACGGCGCGCGCGTCCCGAGCGACGAAGCGAGGGTCGGGGGGCTCACGCCCGGTATGCCCGCCGAGCAGGCCGGGCTGCGTGAAGGCGACCTCGTTCTGGCCGTGGACGGAAAACCCGTCGGGAGCTGGGAGGAGCTTTCGCAGGCCATCCGCGGAAGCGGAGGCCGGCGGCTCGTCCTGCGCGTCGAGCGGGACGGAGAGACGCTCGAAGTGTCGCTCGTTCCCAGGGAAATCGTCGAGAAGACCGTCTTCGGCGAGTCGCTGGAGACGAAAACCTACGTGATCGGGATCGAGCGGGCGCTCGAGGTGAAAACCGTAGGGCCCGTCCGGGCCGTGGCCCTCGCCGCGGAGCAATCCTGGCTCTGGACGCGGATGATCGTGGTGGGTCTCTACAAGATCGTGAGCGGCAGGATCCCCGCGCAGGAGATCGGGGGCCCCCTGGAAATCGCCCGTCAGGCGGGCAAGCAAGCGGAAAGGGGTTTCGAACCCCTTCTCATGTTCATGGCCATCATCAGCCTGAACCTGGGGGTCCTCAACCTGCTTCCGATCCCGATTCTCGACGGCGGACACCTTCTGTTTCTCGCCATCGAGGTGGCGCTCCGGCGTCCTGTGGACGTGCGGCACAGGGAGCTCGCGCAACAGGCGGGCCTTTTCCTTCTCCTCGCCTTGATGGCTTTCGCTTTTTACAACGACATCCTACGCGTCGTGCAGGGCGGCTGAGGGGTGAATCTGCTGGCACTGGACACTTCGACCTGGACGGCGGGCGTGGCCGTTTTCCGCGACGGAAGGCTTCTCGTCGAGCTCGGCAGGGAGGAGCGGCAGAGCCACGGCTACGGTCTCTTCCCTCTTCTCGAGGAAGCACTCGCGCGGGCGTCCTGCTCGTTTTCCGACCTCGAGGCCGTAGCGGTCTCGGTGGGTCCGGGCTCCTTCACGGGGCTTCGGATCGGACTTGCCGTGGCCAAGGGGATCGCCTTTTCGGGAGGGCTACCCGTGGTGGGGGTGCCGACGCTCGCGGCTCTCGCCACGCTCGCCGAACCGCTCGAAGGCGAACGGGTGAGCCCGGTTCTCGACGCGAGGAAAGGCGAGGTTTACACGGCGCTCTACCGGCTCGAGGACGGTGGTCGTCTCTTCGAGGACATACCCCCGTGCGCGGTGCCCCTCGAGCTCTGGCTCCGCCGGATCGAGGGGCCGTGCGTCTTCATCGGAGACGCGACCGGCGTTTTCCCGGAGTGGTCTCGTGAGCGGTCGGATTGGCGCTTTTTGCCTCACCGGCCCTGCGCCGCGGCCGTGGGGCGGATCGCTCTCGAGAGGCTCGAGAGGGGCGAGCTCGACGAGCTTTCGGATCTCGAGCCCCTCTACGTGCGGCCGTCGGAGGCGGAAATCGGGTCGGGAAAGCGGTAAGTTCCGGAAATTCCGAGGTTTTTTGGCCGAGCGGTTTGACACGAAAAAAACGGTGGGCTAAAGCCCCGCTTCCCGGGAGCGGCCATGGAGAAAAAAGAAGAAGAGCTCATTCGCTCGCTCCTCGACGTCGACCCGGAGCTGCGCGAGCGGTACGAAGAACATCTCGAGCTCGAGCGACGGCTCGAGGAGTTTCACCGCAAACGCCACCTCACGACCGAAGAAGAGATGGAAAAGAAAACCCTGCAGAAGAAAAAACTCGCCGGGAAGGATCGGATGATGGAGATCCTCGCCCGCTACCGCGGTCGTGGTGCCGCGGCCGAACGGACGGACAAGGAGTGAAGGGCGTGCGTCACACGATTTCCATTCTCGTCGAGAACGAGTTCGGTGTCCTGGCCCGGATCGCGGGACTTTTCAGCGGGCGAGGCTACAACATCGAGAGCCTTTGCGTGGCCCCGACTCTCGACCCGACCGTTTCGCGGATCACGCTCGTGACCAAGGGCGACGATCGCGTGCTCGAGCAGATCAACAAGCAGCTCAACAAGCTCATCAACGTGATCAAGGTGATCGATTTCACGGATCGGCCGCACGTCGAGAGGGAGATGGTCCTCGTCAAAGTGACGGCCGACCGGAAGACACGGGCCGAGCTCATGAGCATCGTCGACATCTTCCGCGGGAAGGTGATCGACGTGAGTCACGAGTCCTACATCGTCGAGGTGACAGGCGACGAGGAGAAAATCGAGGCCCTTCTGGCGCTTTTACGGCCGCTCGGAATCCGGGAGATCGTGCGGACGGGTAAGATCGCGATGCACCGCGGCAAGCAGCTTCTGCGCACGGCCGAGGAAGAGAAAAAAGAGGAGGCGGCATGAGCTTGCGCATCTACTACGATCGGGACGCCGACCTTTCCCACCTCCGCGGCAAGCGGATTGCCGTCGTGGGGTTCGGAAGCCAGGGACACGCTCACGCGCTGAACCTGCGCGACAGCGGCATGGACGTGGTGGTCGGGCTCAGGCCCGGGAGTGCGTCGTGGAAAAAGGCGGAAGGGGCGGGGCTCGAGGTGCTGCCGACGGCCGAGGCAGCGCAGCGAGCCGACGTCGTGATGATGCTCGTCCCGGACGAGGTCGGTGCCGAAACGTACCGCTCCGAGATCGCGCCGGGCCTGAAGAAGGGCGCTTACCTGGCGTTCGCCCACGGGTTCAACATCCATTTCGGGCGCATCGTTCCGCCGCCGGAGGTGAACGTGTTCATGATCGCGCCGAAGGGCCCGGGGCATCTGGTTCGGAGCGAGTTCCAGAAGGGACGCGGCGTGCCGTGCCTTCTCGCCGTGCACCAGGACCCGAGCGGGGACACGAAAGAGGTGGCGCTGGCTTACGGGAAGGCACTCGGGGGCACCCGGGCGGCCATTCTCGAGACGACCTTCCGGGAGGAAACGGAGACCGACCTTTTCGGGGAGCAGGCCGTCCTCTGCGGTGGGCTCACCGAACTCATTCGGGCGGGTTTCGAGACGCTCGTGGAGGCCGGCTACAGTCCCGAGATGGCGTACTTCGAGTGCCTGCACGAGGTGAAGCTCATCGTCGATCTCCTCTACGAGGGCGGCATCGCCAACATGCGCTACTCCATCAGCAACACGGCCGAGTACGGAGACATGACGCGCGGAAAGCGCGTGATCGGGCCCGAGGCGCGCAAGGCCATGAAGGAAATCCTGGCCGACATCCAGAGCGGGCGCTTCGCGCAGGAATGGGTCACGGAGTACGAATGCGGCATGCCGCATTTCCGCGAACTGCGGAAAGAGGCCGAAAACCACCCGATCGAAAAGGTGGGCGAGAAGCTGCGGGCCATGATGCCGTGGCTTTCGAGCGAGCGGCTGGTCGACCGGAGCAAGAACTAGCCGTTCGGGAAAAGGCGTGGAGGCGGACCTCTCTTCGCCTGCGAAGAAAAAAGGACTCCCGCTGGCCCGGGAAGGCTTTCCCCTGGTCGCCGCCGGCCTGGGGGCCGCGTTCCTGTCGTGGGTCTTCGGCCTGCGTGCGCCGGCGTGTCTTTTCGGCTTGGCTTCTCTCTACCTCCTCTGGTTTTTCCGCGACCCCGAGCGGACTCCTCCGGAAGGGGAACACCTCCTCGTGGCTCCCGCGGACGGCCGGGTGATCGCCGTCGAGGCTTCGGCGGACGACCGGTATTTGCCGGAGGGGGGCACGAGGCTCAGCATTTTCATGTCGCCCTTCGACGTCCACGTGAACCGGGCCCCCGCCTCGGGACGCGTGGAAAAAACCGAGTACCGGAAGGGGCGGTTCGTGCGGGCTTTCGCCCCGGAAGCTTCGGAGGAAAACGAGCGCAACGCCGTCTGGCTGCGGACCCCCCAGGGGCCCGGGATCTGTTTCGTGCAAGTCGCCGGGTTTCTCGCCCGGCGAATCGTGTGCTATGTGCGGGAGGGCATGGAAATCGACCGGGGTGCCCGGTGCGGGATCGTCATGTTCGGGTCCAGGGTGGACGTCTACCTTCCGCCGGGGTTCCGGGTCCGTGTTCGTCCGGGGGACCGGACGCGGGCGGGGGAAAGCGTGATCGCGGAGGCGGGCTCGTGAACGGCGGGGTTCACACGATCCGCGCGCGGGACCTGCGCGCGCCTCTTCGAAAGGGCGTCCACGTGCTCCCGAATCTGCTCACCACGGCCGGTCTCTTCTCCGGCTTTTTCTCCGTCGTCGCGACGCTTCGGGGGGAGTTCGAGGTCGCGGCCGTCGCCGTTCTCGTCGCACAGGTCTTCGATGTCCTGGACGGGCGCGTAGCGCGCGTCACGCGGACGGCGAGTCGGTTCGGGATCGAGTACGACTCTCTTTCCGACCTCGTGGCCTTCGGGGTGGCGCCGGCGTTGCTGGTCTACCAGTGGGCGCTGCTGCCGTGGAAGACGTGGGGTTGGCTGGCGGCGGCCCTCTACGTGACCTGCGGCGCTCTTCGCCTCGCCCGTTTCAACGTGCAGTGGGACAACGTGGAGAAACGCCACTTCGTCGGCTTGCCGATTCCGGCCGCCGCCGACGTCGTCGTGACGACCGTGCTTCTGGGCCATTACCTGGGCGGCGAGGTCGTGGCGAACCGGCACCTGGTTTTCCTGGTCCTCACCTACGTGCTGGCCGGCCTCATGGTGAGCGGGGTGCGTTACTACAGCTTCAAGGAGGTCGAGCTCTACCGGCGACAGCCCTTCTGGATTCTTCTCGCCGTCATTCTTCTCGGCAACTTCCTCGTGGCGGAACCGCAGATTTTCCTCTTCGTGGCCGCTTACAGCTACGCCCTCTACGGCCCGGGGCGGTGGGCGTACGTGAAGCTCCGCCGCCTCGAGCGGCTCTGGTTCCGGCGGTCGGTCGGGGCCGATGTCTTGACAAGGTCGCTCTGGACCCCTAGTAAGGGTGGGCAATGATTCCGAAGGCGCGCACGGCAGGCTTGTTGCTTTCGGCCGGGTCCTGTCCCCCGTGTGCGTCCGGAGGGTAACGGTCGAAATCGAGCTGGACGCCACGGGCGACGGGCGGCCCGTGGCGGCACGAGAAAAGGCGGCCACGGGCGTGGCCGCCTTTTTCGTTTGGAAGCCCTGGCGTCCGAGGAGGACAAGGCGATGCAACCCGAACGGGGCAAAGACGCGGATCACGACGTGGTCTACATCTTCGACACGACGCTGCGCGACGGCGAACAGTCGCCCGGCGCCACCATGAACGTCGAAGAAAAGGTCGTCATCGCACGACAGCTCGAGAAGCTCGGCGTCGACGTGATCGAGGCGGGCTTCGCCGCTTCGTCGCCGGGCGATTTCGAGGCCGTGCGGCGCGTGGCGGAAGCGGTCACGGAGCCGATCGTCTTGAGCCTCGCCCGGACGAAAGAGGGCGACATCGAGCGGGCGATCCGTGCCGTGGAAAAGGCGCGCCGTCCGGGGATCCACATTTTCATCGCCACCTCCGACATCCACCTCCGGCGCAAGCTCATGATGAGCCGGCAGGAGGCGCTCGACGCCGCCTGCTGGGCGGTGCGGTTCGCGAGAAAGCACCTCGACTACGTCGAGTTCTCGGCCGAGGACGCTTCTCGGAGCGATCCCGAGTACCTGGTGCAGGTTTTCGGGGCCGTCATCGAGTGCGGCGCCGTGACGCTGAACGTGCCGGACACGACCGGGTACGCCGTGCCGGAGCAGTTCGGCGAGCTCTTCCGGTATCTCGTGACCCACACGCCCGGCGGGAGGAGCGTTCGCTGGAGCGCCCACTGCCACAACGATCTCGGGATGGCCGTGGCCAATTCCCTCGCGGCCGTCCGCAACGGTGCTCGGCAGGTCGAATGCACCGTGAACGGTATCGGGGAGCGGGCGGGGAACACGGCCATGGAAGAGGTCGTGATGGCACTGAAGACGCGTTCCGACTTCTTCGGCGTGCGGACGAACATCCGGACCGAGCACATCTACGCGACGAGCCGTCTCCTTTCCCAGATCACGGGTCTCACGGTCCCCGTGAACAAGCCCGTAGTGGGCGACAACGCCTTCGCCCACGAGGCGGGGATCCATCAGGACGGGGTGCTGAAGGATTCGCTCACGTACGAGATCATGCGCCCGCAGGACATCGGGCTCGCGAGCAACCGGATCGTGCTCGGCAAGCATTCGGGCCGACACGCGTTCGTCGAGAGACTGCGCCAGCTCGGGATCGACCTGCGGACCGTCGACATGAACAAGGCCTTCGAGCGGTTCAAGGAACTCGCGGACGTCAAGAAAAACGTCTACGACGAGGACCTGCTGGCCATCGTGACCGAAGAGAGCACCCGGGGCGAGGAACGCTACGCGCTCGAGCGGCTCGAGGTGCGGGCGGCGAGCGACGAGACGCCCGAGGCCAGGGTCCGGCTCCGCGTCGACGGCGAGGTGCGCGAGCGATCGGCGAGCGGCGACGGGATGGTGGACGCCTGCTACAAGGCCATTTGCGAGATCGTGGGCGTCGAGCCCCGGCTCGAACGCTACTCGGTCAAGGCCATCACCGGTGGCACCGACGCGATGGGCGAGGTGTCCTGCTTGATCGAAGTCGACGGCCTCTCGGCGCTCGGGCAGGGGGCCCACACGGACATCGTGATGGCCAGCGCGCTGGCGCTCGTCGCCGCTCTCAACAAGATCGAGTACCGCCGTCGCTACCAGCAGCTCCTGCGCGGCGAAGGCCCCTGAGAGCCCGCATGAAAATCCTGGTTCTTCCCGGAGACGGAATCGGCCCCGAGGTGACCGCCGAAGCCGTGGGCGTCCTGCGCGCCTGTGCCGAACGATTCGGGCTCGCGCTGGAGCTCGAAGAGGGGGTCGTGGGCGGTTCGGCGATCGATCTCCACGGAACGCCGCTTCCGGCGGACGTCCTTCGGGCGGCGCTCGAGGCGGACGGAGTTCTTCTCGGTGCCGTGGGTGGCCCCAAGTGGGAGGACCCGAACGCGAGCGTCCGCCCCGAGCAGGCCCTTCTGGCGCTCCGCAAGGAGCTCGGTCTTTTCGCGAACCTGCGCCCGGTGCGTGTCCACCCCCGCCTCGTCTCGGCGAGCCCGCTGCGTCCCGACGTCGTCTCGGGAGCGGATTTCGTCTTCGTGCGCGAGCTCACCGGTGGGATTTACTTCGGCGCGCCGAGCGAGGAGCGAGGTGGACCTCGTGGAAGAGAGGCCGTCGACACCTGTTTCTATACCGAAGCCGAGATCGCGCGTGTCGCGCGGTGCGCCTTCGGGCTCGCGCGATCGAGGCGAAAGAAGGTGACTTCGGTCGACAAGGCCAACATCCTCGCGACCTCGCGGCTCTGGCGCAAGGTCGTCGGGGAAGTCGGCCGGGAGTTCCCCGACGTGACCCTCGAGCACGTTCTCGTCGATGCCATGGCGATGCACCTTCTCCGGCGTCCCCGGGATTTCGACGTCGTCGTGACGGAAAACCTGTTCGGCGATATCCTCACGGACGAAGCTTCCATGGTGGCCGGCTCCATGGGCCTTCTCCCTTCGGCTTCCCTCGGAGAGGCCCGGAATCGGCTCGGCCGGCCGAGGGGTCTCTACGAGCCCATCCATGGCAGCGCTCCGGACATCGCCGGCCGGGACCTGGCCAACCCGCTCGCCGCGATCCTCTCGGCTGCCCTCCTGCTGCGATATTCCTGCGGCGCCGAGGAAGCCGCGGCGACGGTGGAACGCGTCGTGGACGAGGTCGTGGCGTCCGGAGTCGGCACGCCGGACCTCGCCAGGGATGGAGCCGAGGTGGTGGGTTGCAAGGAGATGGGTCGGCTCGTCCGCGAGAAGATCCGGGAAGGCGGGTGATGCCCAAGCGGCTCGGAGTCGCCGTTCTGGGGGCGGCAACGCTCCTGGGACGGGAGGTGGTCGAGGGTCTCCACCGTCGTGGCTTTCCGCTCGGCGAGCTCCGGCTCTTCGACCGGGGCGAGTTCCTGGGCGAGGGTTTCGAGACGGGCGAGATCGTCGAGGACATCGAGGAGGCCCGGGGGCAGTTCGACGTCGTGTTCTGCGCCGCCGAGCTCGGGGAAGACGTCTTCTCCCGCTTCGAAGCCGCTGCCTTCGTCGATTGCACGGGCCGGTTCGCTCTGGCCTCGGACGTTCCTCTCGTCGTGCCGGAGTGGAACCCGGGGGCCCTCGCCGCGCTCGGGTCGCGGCGTATCGTATCTTCTCCGGACCCCGTCGCCCTGGCGCTCACCGTCGTGTTGGGTCCGGTCCGGTCCGTGGCGGGCCTCCGCCGGGTCGTGGCGACGACGATCGAGCCCGTCTCCGAGCGCGGTCGGGAGGGCATCGAGGAGCTGGAACGGCAGGCGGCGGACCTCCTCTCCGGCCGGGAGCCGCGGGTCGAGGTGTTCCCCCACAGGGTCTGCTTCAACGTGGTCCCGTTCTCGGCGGGAGGAGCCGAAAAGGAATCGGAGGCGGCCGCCCAACTCCGGAAGCTTCTCGGTGAAGCGGAGCTCCCGGTGAGCCTCACGCGGACCTACGGGTCTCTTTTCTACGGGACGGGAATTTCGCTCCACGTCGAGCTCGCCGAGAATCGGCCGCTCGGCGAGATTCGGGAGGTGCTCCGTCAGGCTCCGGGTGTCCTCTGGACCGAAGAGCTCGGGCTCGAGAGTTCGGTGGCCGAGGCGCTCGAGCACGAAGCCACCCTGGTGAGTCGGCTCCGCGAAGAAGGCGAGCGTTCGTATGCGCTCTGGGTCGCGGTGGACAACCTGAGGAAGGGCAGGGCACTCAACGCGGTGCAGATCGCGGAAATCCTGGCTCGCGAGCGCTTCTGATTCGGATGCTCTTCCGGCTGACCCTGGCGTACGACGGCACGGCGTACCGCGGTTGGCAGGTCCAGCCCGAGGGACCCACGATCCAGGCCGTTCTGGAAGAAGCCCTCGAGAGACTCTGTGGGGAGCGTGTCCGGCTGCGGGTCGCCGGCCGCACGGACGCCGGTGTGCACGCGGCCGCTCAGGTGGCGGCCTTCCGTTGCCCGAAGGGGTGGGAGCCCGAGATCCTGCGCCGGGCGCTCGACGCCCTGACCCCTCCGGACATCGTCGTGCGGCGGGTTTCGACGGCCCCGGAGGACTTCGATCCCCGCAAGGACGCCCTGAGTCGGGTCTACCTCTACCGCATCTGGAACGCGCCGGTGCCGAACGTTTTCCTCCGGCGTTTCGCCTGGCACGTCCGGGAACCGCTGGACACGGAAGCCATGGGGCGAGCTGCGGAGCACCTTCTGGGAGAGCACGATTTCAGCTCGTTCAGGGCGGCGGGATGCACGGCGCGGCACGCCGTGCGGCGGGTTCTACGGAGTTCGGTGGAGCGAAAGGGGTCGCAGGTCGTCTACACGATCGAGGCCACGGGGTTCGTTCGTCACATGGTACGGAACGTCGTGGGTGCGCTGGTCGAGGTCGGCTCGGGGCGAAAAGAACCGGCATGGATCGCCGCGGTCCTCCGGGCACGGGACAGGACGCGCGCCGCGAGAACGGCGCCCGCGCACGGGCTCTGCCTCTGGGAGGTTCGCTACCCGTCAGAAGCTCAGGACGATCCCGAGACCGAGGCCGTAGTCGAGAGCCTCGTCGGTCACGCCAGCGAGCCCGACGGGACGGAGGGTGAGTAGGTCCGAAAAGTTGTAATCGATGCCCGGCACGACGACGACCTCGTCGACCTTGACGCCCCCGTACTCGAAGTGGCGCCCGACGATCTCGGCCCGCAGGGCGTAGCTGTCCGTCGCCCTGAAGATGCCGAAACTCGACCAGTTGAAGACGTCGTCGAGCTCGTCGTCGTTGAACTCGAACCCCGCATGCGCGCCGACGGCCCAACGACCGGAGGTGTAGCGGGCGTTGACGAACGGAGTCGCACCGACCTCGCCCGTACCGAGCCGTTTCCTCTCGCTCCCCGTGGGCACGCGCACGTCCGCGCCGGCACCCACGGCGAGTTCGTCCGTGACCTGACGGAGGTACTTCCCGTAGAGGTAGAGATCCCCCATGTCGGCCTCGTTCTCCGAAGGCGCGTCGGCGAAGTCGAGTCCCTGGATGACGCCGAGCACGTCGAAGCCCACTTCCAGGTTCTGGAAAAGACCGTAGCTGCCCCGCAAGCCGACGATCCCGCCCGAGACCTCCCGGAGGTCGTCCCGGCGTTCCCCCCGGTCGTGGTCGCCCGCGGGAAACCGTCGCTGGATGACCTGGAGACCGTCCTTCTCCTTGTCGTCGCGGCCGATGAGGCCGTGGACCTCGAGGCGAAGCTGTCCCCGGTCCACGATGGCCGCCTCGCGGATGTAGGTGAACTGGTCGAACATGCGGTCCTGGTTCGTCACGGGGGCGCCTTTCTCGGCGCCGGCCGCCGCGGACACGAGACCCAGAAAGAGCGCCCCGAACCAGCTTGCCAGTTTTGCACCTCGCATCGTCTCCCTCCTCGTTAGGACCCGTATACCCGGCCGCGGACCCGTCACGCCAGGTTTCCGGGCGCGGATGCTACGACGGCCGCTACGAAATTGTCAAGGAAAATGGGGATTTTTTCTGCCGGGTTTTTGCGTGAGGCGTCGCGCGAAGCGCCGGGCGGCGTCGTCGTTCTCGGCACCGAGCATCCGACTGAGCTCCGTCAGGCGCTCCTTTCCCTCGAGCTTGCGGACCTCCGCCGTGGTTCGCGTCTTCCCGAGCACCTTGCGGACGGCGTAGTGGTGGTCGGCGAGGGCCGCGATCTGCGGCAGATGGGTGACGCAGAGTACCTGGCCCTCGCGGCCGAGCCTCCGCAGTCGCTCCCCGACCGCTTCGGCGACCTTCCCGCCGATTCCGGCGTCCACCTCGTCGAAGAGCAGGGTGAGCCCCTTCTTTTCGTCTTCCTCGGTCGCGAGGACCCGGAGCGCGAGAAGAATCCGGGACAGCTCGCCTCCCGAAGCCACCCGGCGCAGCGGGCGCTCTTCGTGTCCCGGGTTGGCCCCGAAAAAGAACTCGATTTCGTCCCGGCCGTGCACGGCGAGCCCCTCGAACGGGTCGCCCTCGGAGGGGGTACGAGGCCGGATCTCGACCCGGAAGCGGGCGCGCGGCATGCCGAGGGCGGAAAGCTCGGGCAGGATGCTCCGCTCCAGTTCGCGCGCGGCCTCGTGCCGGCGTCGGGAAAGCTCGGCGGCCACGCCCCGGGCTCTTTCCGCCAGACGATTCCGTTCCCGCTCGAGCTTTTCGGGATCCGCTTCGGGCGACCCCATCCGGTGGAGCTCCTCCCGGATGGCCTCCCGCAAGGTCACGATTTCTTCGAGCGATTTCCCGTATTTTTTCTGGAGCCGGCGGAGCTCGAACAGGCGTTCTTCGACGCGAGCCTTTTTCTCGGGGTCGAAGTCGAAGCCGTCCGCGTAGGCCCGCAGCACGGCGGCGGCTTCCCTCGTTTCCGCCTCGGCGCCCTCGAGAAGGCGCGCCGCCTCGGCGAGCCGGGGGTCGATGCGCGCGAGGTCCCTCAAGGAAAACGCGATCTTGCCGAGCCTTTCGCAGACGGCTCCTTCTCCGGAGTAGAGGATTTCCTCGGCCTCGCAGGCGCCGCGCAGGAGCTGTTCGGCGTGGGCCAGGACGGACCGCTCGGCTTCGAGCTCCGCGTCCTCCCCGGGGCGCGGGTCGACTTTCTCGAGTTCCTCGAGCTGGAAGCGGAGGAGTTCCGCCCGCTCGCTCCGCTCCCTCGCGGACCGTCGAAGGTCGCGGAGCCTCTCGTCCGCCTCGCGCAGCACCTGGTAGGCGGCCTCCATCTCCGCGCGTAGCGTGCCGAGCCTCGCGTAGCGGTCGAGGAGCTCCCGGTGCTGTTCGGTGTCGAGAAGTTCCGTGTGCTCGAACTGCCCGTGGACCTGCACCAGGTGGCGCGCCACGCGCTCGAGAAGCCCGAGCGGGACGGGGGTGCCGTTCCAGTGGGTTCGGGTCCGACCGCCCCGGGCGATCTGCCGGCGGACGAGCACTTCGGCCTCGGCCGGCAGCCCTGCTTCGGCCGCCACTTTCCGTTGCCGGTCGTCGAGCAGGAAGAGGGCTTCGACGAAGGCTTCCTCGCAGCCCGTGCGGATCCACTCCACCGACGCCTTTTCCCCGCAGGCGAGGGAGAGCGCCCGTGTGAGCAGGGTCTTTCCGGCTCCGGTCTCGCCCGTGAGTACGTTGAAGCCGGGTTCGAATTCGAGCGCCGTGTCTTCGAAAATCGCGAAGTTCCGGACGCGCAGCTCCTTGAGCATCAGCGAGTGCCCCAGCGAAGCTTGCTTCGCAGGACCGAAAAATAGCTCCTGTCCGGAGGCTGGAGAAGAACGACCCCGACTTCGGCCCGCCGGACTTCCACCGTCGCGCCGTCGGGCAGGGGTACGGATTCCTGCCCGTCGAAGGCCACGACGACGTCGTCCCGATCCGAAGAGCGAACTCTCACGCGGACGACCGAGGAATCGGGGAGAACCATGGGCCGGTTACTCAGGGTGTGGGGGCAGATCGGGGAGACGAGGATCACGTCCACGCCGGGATGCACGATGGGTCCTCCGGCCGAGAGGGAATAAGCGGTCGAGCCCGTGGGCGTCGCGAGAATCAGCCCGTCCGCCTTGTAGACGCACACTTCCTCTCCGTCGACGGCGGTCTCGAGGTCGATCATCCGTGCCAGGGCCGCCTTGGCGAGCACCACCTCGTTGAGGACGTGCCAGGAGCCGTCCGCCTGGCTGTCGAGCCGGACCGCGAGCCGCATCCGGCGGTCGTAGCGGCACTCGCCGGAGAGGGCTCTCTCGAGGGTGGGGTAGAGCTCCTCCACGGTCACGGCCGTGAGAAAGCCGAGCCCGCCGAGGTTGACCCCCAGGATGGGCGTCTCGCGCTCGCGAAGGTGGCGGGCCACGCCGAGGAGCGTGCCGTCCCCGCCCAGCACCACGATGAGGTCCGAGAGTCGGGCGAGCTCGGCGCGCGAGCCCGCCACCCGGGCGTTCGTGTCGGCACCGAGCTCGCTTTCCACGAGGACCTGCCGGCCCCGTTCGGCGAGCCATCGCGCGAGACCCCTTCCGAGTTCGGCTGCTCGGGGTTGACCGCGCTTGACGACGATGCCGACCCTGGCCTCGGCGGGAAGAGGACCGTACTGCACGGCCTTTCCTTACCCCAGTGCCCGACCAATGTAAAAAAAGCTTTCCGTGCGCGAACGCTCCTGCCCGGCGCAAGGCACCCGCGTGGGTTTTTTTCGTGTCCGCTGGTAAGCTCCGGTGCCATGACGAAGCGCCGGCGTCAGGGGGCGCCGCTGTTCGCCGCCCCGCAGGGAAAAGCGTCCTCGGATCGCGCCGCTCCTCTGGCCGAACGGATGCGACCGCGAACGCTCGACGAATTCGTGGGCCAGGAACACCTGCTCGGGCCCGGCGGGCTCCTTCGCGAGATGGCCGAGAGCGGGGAGATCCACTCGCTCTTGCTCTGGGGTCCCCCGGGATGCGGAAAAACGACCCTGGCGGAGCTTCTGGCACGCTCGGCGAACTGCCCCTTCGTCCGGGTCTCGGCCGTTCTCGCCGGGGTGGCGGAGCTCCGGGAGATCGTAGACGAAGCCGAGGAGCGGCTCCGTCTCGGCGGCCGGCCCACGGTTCTTTTCGTCGACGAAATCCACCGCTTCAACAAGGCGCAGCAGGAGGCCTTTTTGCCGCACGTGGAGCGGGGGACGATCGTGCTGCTGGGTGCGACCACGGAAAACCCGTCCTTCGAGGTCGTACCCCCGCTTCTCTCGAGGCTTTCCGTGCTGGTCCTCCGGCCCCTCGCGGCCGAAGAGGTGAAGGCGATCGTCCACCGGGCTCTTCTCGACGAGGAACGCGGGCTCGGAAAGCTCGGCCTCGAGCTGCTCCCCGAGGCGCGCGAGTTTCTGGTGGAGTTCGCGCAGGGGGACGCTCGCGTGGCGCTGAACACCCTCGAGGTCGCGGCACGGATGGCGGTCCGCCGCAAGGGCCGGACGATCGACCTCGGGCTCGTGGAGAAGGCGGCGCAACGCCGAGCACTCCTGTACGACAAAGCGGGCGAAGAGCACTACAACGTCGTTTCGGCGTTCATCAAAAGCCTCCGGGGCAGCGACCCCGACGCGGCCGTCTACTGGCTCCTGCGCATGCTCGAGGCCGGGGAGGATCCGCTGTTCGTCGCTCGCCGCATGGTGGTCTTCGCCTCCGAGGACGTGGGGAACGCCGACCCCAGGGCGCTTTCGGTGGCCGTGGCCGCGAAAGAAGCCGTCGACTTCGTGGGAATGCCGGAGGGGCGTCTTCCCTTGACGCAGGCGGCGTTGTATTTGGCCGCGGCACCGAAGTCCCATGCCGTTCTCCGCGCGATGCAGGCGGCCGAAGAAGACGTGAAAAAGCACGGCGCGCTTCCCGTGCCTCTTCACCTCCGCAACGCACCCACCCCCCTGGCGAAAGCGGTGGGCTACGGGGCCGGCTACCGTTATCCCCACGACTTCGAAGGACACGTGGTGGCGCAGGTCTACCTGCCCGAGAAACTCGCCGGACGCCGGTACTACGAGCCGTCCGAAGAGGGCGAAGAGCGGGAAATCGCCCGGCGCCTTCGCTCCTGGCGAGAAAAAACCTCCTCCCGAGACGAGTCCTGACTCGTGGCGTTCTACCAGGTCGCACTCGTCGTCGCCGTGGGCATGGCGGGGCAGGTTCTGTCCGCCCGCCTCGGTATGCCGAGTATTCTCCTGCTGCTCGGACTCGGCACGGCCGTGGGCCCGGACGTGCTCGGCTGGGTCGACCCTCGCGTTTTCGGCGATGCCCGCGCCGACCTCGTGAGTCTCGCCGTGACGGTGATCCTTTTCGAGGGTGGGCTCGCGCTCCAGATCGAGCAGCTCCGCACGCAGCAGAGGAGCCTGATCCTGCTTCTCACCGCCGGGGGGGCGATTTCCATGCTGGTCGGTGCATGGGCGGCGCACCGATTTCTGGGGATGGACTGGCGACTGGCCGTCCTCTACGGCTCGCTCGTCATCGTGACGGGACCGACGGTCGTCACGCCGCTCCTCGCCCGCCTCACGGTGGAGCGCCGGGTGCGGGAGCTTCTGATCAGCGAAGGGGTGCTCGTCGACCCCGTGGGTGCCATCGCGGCCATCGTGACGTTCGAGTACGTGGCCGGCCACTACGAGATCTGGCAGACGGGCTGGTTTCTCCTGAGCCGGCTGGTCGTGGGGAGCCTCGTCGGAGGCGGAGCCGGTCTCGTGGTGGCGGAAATGCTCCGCCGGAAGTGGATCGCGGAGAGTCTCGTCAACCCGGTCGTCCTGGGTTCGGTCCTGCTCGCGGCGGCGCTGGCGAGCCGCATCTCGGCGGAAGCGGGCCTCATGTCGGCCGTCGTGCAGGGCGTCGTGATGGGGAACCGGGGTCTCCGCGACATCGGCCCCCTGCGGCAGTTCAAGGAAGAGCTCACGGTGCTGCTGCTTTCGTTTCTCTTCGTGCTTCTCGCGGCCGATCTCCCGCTCGCGGAGGTCCGAAAGCTCGGCTCGGGCGCTTTCGCGGTCGTCGCCTGCCTTCTCTGGGTCGCGCGCCCGCTTTCGGTCTTCCTCTGCACGATCGGAAGCGAGCTCTCGGTGCGGGAGCGCCTCTTCGTGTCCTGGATCTGTCCGCGCGGGATCGTGGCCGCATCGGTGGCGGGGCTCTTCCGCATCTTCCTGCAGCGGGAAGGAATCGAGGGGGGCCTGCAACTCGAAGCTCTGGTGTTCGCCACGGTCGCCTCGAGCGTGGCGCTCCAGGGTTTCACGGCCGGGCCGGTCGCTCGACTTCTCGGGGTGCACCTCCCTTCGCTGCAGGGGACCATGATCGTCGGGGCGGATTACCTCGGGCGCTTGCTGGCCCGGCTGCTGCAATCCTACGAGCGGAACGTGGCGCTCATCGACCGCAACCCGCGGCTCTGCCACGAGGCGCGCCGGGCGGGACTCTCGGTTTTCAACGGAGACGCGCTCTCGGTGGACGACCTCGAGCTCGCCGGCGCCCGCTACGTGGACGTCGTCGTGGCGCTCACGACGAACCAGGAGCTCAACACGCTCGTCGCCCAGAGGGTGCGCGACAACTTTCGCGTCGACCGGATCCTGGCCCTCGGCGAGGAGAGGGGGCCCGACGCCCCGTTTCCGGGCAATTTCCCCGGCGTCGACGAAGCCAACCGGCTCATTCGCGTCGGAAGGGCCGTGCTCGCGGAGTATCGGGTAGGGCCGGGCGAGTGGGTGGGGAAAAAACTCTCCGAGCTGCCTTACGCAAAGACCGAATTCGTGGTCCTTCTGCGGAGAAAGGACCGTGTGTTTCTCCCGACCGGCGCTCTCGTGCTCGAGGAAGAGGACCGGATCCACTGCCTGCGCTCGGCCGAAGAAGAGAGCCCGCTCGGCCGGATCTTCGAGGTGGTTCGACAGAGCGAGGTGCGCAAGTTTCTCCAGGCCGGATGACAAGGGGCACGGCTGCTGGTATGCAAAAATCGATGGAGCCGGTCACCGCCACGGCCCCGGAGGGAAGCCGGGCCTACCGCGAGCTACGCGACACGCTACGTTCCGCTCGCCCCCTCGTCTACGTCCACACGAGCGAGGAGGCCCGGGTCCACGCCTTGCTCGCGCGTGCCGCCCGGGAGGCCTTTTCTTCTCCTCTCGCACTGTGGAGCTGGACCGTGACCGAGGGACTCGTCCGCGAGGGGGAGAGGGGTGGAGAAAAACTCGGGCCTCTCGAGGTCCTCGACCGGATCGCGACGCACCCGGAACCCGCGATTTTCGAGCTCCGGGACTTCCACGAGTTCCTGCGGGACAGCGTCGAGATTCGACGGCGGCTCCGGGACCTCTACCAGCGTTGCATCGACGCGCGGAAGTTCGTCGTGATCACGGCACCGGTCGAGGTCATCCCCGAGGAGCTCCGCCGCTCCATGGCGCTCGTCGAGCCGGGTACCCCCGACCTCGCCGAGCTTCTCGACTTCCTACGGGAGGAGCTCTCGGCGCTCGAGCGCGCGGGGGCGCGGGTGGCGAAGGACGAAGACACGATCTTCCAGCTCGCCCGGGCGCTCCAGGGTCTCACGATCGACGAAAGCCGGCACGCGCTGCGGCGAGCGCTCGCGGAGCGGGGAGCCGTCGACGCGAGCGCGATTCCGTCCCTCCTCGAGGAAAAGCGCATCCTCGTGCGGAAAACGGGGACGATCGAGTTCGTCGCGGACCCGACGTCGCTCGACGAGGTAGGGGGGCTCGAGTACCTGAAGCGGTGGCTTCTCGAACGCCGGAAGCTCTTCCACATGCGTGACAGCGTGCGGGCGGAGATCGTGCCGAAGGGCGTTCTGATCATGGGGATTTCCGGGTGCGGGAAGAGCCTTTCCGTGAAAGCCATCGCTTCCTACTTCCAGCTCCCGCTCTACCGGATCGACATGGTCGAGGTGTTCTCCGGCCGCCACGGCAGTCCGGACCGCGCTTTCGTGGACGCCTGCCGGACGGTGGAAGCCCTGTCTCCGGCCGTCGTCTGGTTCGACGAAATCGAGATGGGAATCAGCGCCCAGACCGAGGAGGGGAGTACGCTGGGCCGCATTTTCGCCTTTTTTCTCACCTGGATGCAGGAGAAGGCCCGCGGTCTTTTCGTCGCCGCGACGGCCAACCGGATCGACCTCCTTCCGGCCGAGATGATCCGCAAGGGGCGTTTCGACGAGGTCTTTTTCGTCGACCTTCCCACGGACGAGGAGCGGGAGGAAATCTTCGCCATCCACCTCCGCTCCCGGGGCATCGACCCCTCGAAGTTCGACCTGAAGCGGCTCCACCGTTTCACGCAGGGCTGGAGCGGGGCCGAGGTGGAGCAGTGCGTCGTCTCGGCCATCACGACCGCCCGGCTCGAAGATCGCGAAGTGACGATCCAGGACCTCCTGTCCACGGCGAGCACGATGGTGCCGCTCTCCCGGACGATGAAAGAACAGGTCGACCGGATTCGCTCCTGGGCGCACGAACGCGCGGTTCGGGCCTCGCCGCGGCAAGTGCAGAGGTGAGGGGTGGACCTCCTTTCGCGGGTCGTCACGTTCGTCGAGGACCTTCGCGAGCTCCCGCACTACCGCAGGGTGCAGCGTGCACTCGCGGAGGCCGGAAGACGCGGGATGCGCACCGCCGGTTTCGTGATCCGGGAGCAGGCGGAGCGGATCCCGGACAGGGTCTTTCTCCGGTTCGAGGAAGAGGTTCTCACGTTCGGCGAGTACAACCGCCAGGTCAACCGATATGCCAACGCCCTCCGGAAGATCGGCGTGGGCCGCGGCGAGCCCGTCGCCATCATGATGGAGAATTCGCCCGACTTTCTCGCGGCGGAAGGGGCCGTGGCCAAGCTCGGGGCGGTGGGAGCCCTGGTCAACACGAATCTCCGGGGAGCCGCCCTCGCCCACGTGCTCGGAGCGTCCGGGGCGCGGGTCGTTCTGGTCGACCGCGCTTGCGTGGGCGCGGTCCGGGAGCTCGCGCCACTCGAGGGAAGGCTCGTCTACGCGCGGGGCGGCCCCGAGGAGCTCGGTGGCACCCCGTTCCGTTCTCTTTCGGAAGCCCTCGACGAAGCGGGGGACAGCGAGCCCGAGATTCCGGAGCTCGGGCTCGGGGACGTCTTCCTCTACATCTACACGTCGGGGACGACCGGGTATCCCAAGCCCGCGATCATCCGCCACGCTCGCTTCACGGTGGGCGGGCACTCGCTGCGAGTCCTCCTCGAGCTCGAGCCGGGTGACTGCTCGTACGCGCCGACGCCCCTCTACCACGGGTACTCGAACTTCGTGGGCTTCGCCCCCGCCCTGCACGCGGGGACGGCGTTCGCCTCTCGAAGAAAGTTCTCGGCGAGCCACTTCCTCGACGATGTCGAACGGCACGGCGTGACGCATTTTCTCTACGTGGGGGAGCTCTGCCGCTACCTTCTGCGTCGACCCCCGAGTCCCCGGGACCGACGGCACCGCATTCGGATCGCCACGGGGCCGGGGCTCCGGCCCGACATCTGGCGGGAGTTCATGGAGCGCTTCGGAATCCCGCGTGTCATCGAGACCTACGGGCAGACCGAGGCGAACCTGAGTCTCATGAACCGCCGAGGCCGGGTGGGTTCGGTGGGGCGCGCCGCGCCCTTCACGCACGGGAGGCTGAAACTCGTCCGGTTCGATCCCGAGAAAGGCGAACCCCTGAGGGGCCCCGACGGGTTCCTCGTCGAGTGCCGTCCGGGCGAGGTCGGCGAGCTTTTGAGCGAGATTTCGCCGCGGGCCACGATGAGCTTCGACGGCTACGTGAACAAGGAGGAGAACGAGAAGAAGATCCTGCGGAACTGCTTCCGTCCGGGAGACACGTATCTCCGCACGGGCGATCTCCTGCGGCGGGATCGCGCTTGTTACTACTATTTCGTCGACCGTGTCGGGGACACCTTCCGCTGGAAGGGCGAGAACGTGGCGACACAAGAGGTGGCGGAGCTTCTGAACGCGGCGCCCGGCGTGACCGAAACGGCCGTCTACGGCGTGCGGGTGCCGGGTACGGAGGGGCGTGCCGGTATGGCTGCCGTCGTGCTCGCCGAGGGGGCGAGCTTCGACCCCGTGGCGTACTACGCCTTCGCCGAGAAGACCCTGCCGTCGTACGCGCGGCCCCTTTTCGTTCGGATCGTCCCCTCGATGGACGTCACGGGGACGCTCAAGCACACCAAGCTCCGCTTGCAGTCCGAGGGCTACGATCCCGCGGTGGTGCGGGATCCCCTCTATTTCCGCGACGACGAAGCGCGGCGTTACGTGCCGCTCACTCCCGAGCTCAAAGAAGAGATCGACTCGGGACGCCGCCGCATCTGAGGGACGGCGGACGGCTCGGGGGTGCCACGCCAGGCATGCCCGAGGAGGCTTCCTCCGACGCGATCGGGGTGCGCGCGAGAAATTCGCTCCGGGCGGACGCGTCTCTCAGGAGACGGCGCCCGAGTCCTTGTAGGCCGCGATTTCTTCCCAGCTCATGCCGAGTTCGAGCAGCACGGCTTCCGTGTCCTGGGCGTGTTCGGGGGCGGGCGAGAGCTCGGGCGTTTCCTCGTCGAACTGGATCGGGTTGGCGACGAGGTGGAACTTGGTTCCGTCCGCGCGCCTCACCTCGGGAAAGTAGCCGTTGGCCCGCGCTTGCGGGTCTTCGGCGCACTCCGCGGGGCTCTGCATGGGTGCCCACACCCCTTCCGCGTCGGCCAGGAGCTCGCGCCACTCGGCGAGCGTCTTCGAGCCGAAGATTTCGTCGAGCGTCCGCACGCACTCCTCCCGGTTCTGGAATCGTGCCGCCGCGTCCCGGAAGCGGGGGTCCTCGACGAGCTCGGGACGGCCGATTCGCCGGCAGAGGTCGGGCCAGTACCGGTCCGGCTGCAGCATGTTGAGAAAAAGCCACCGGCCGTCCTTGGTCTTGTAGCTGTTCACGATCGGATTCGGGGCCTGCGTCCGGTCGAAGGCCGGGAAGCCCGAGCCACCGAGAAGCTGTGCGGCGATGATGTCCGGTGCGAGGATCCACATGGCCGTGCCGAAAAGCGAAATGTCGACGACCGGCGCCTCCCCGGTCTTCTCGCGCCGGAAGAGAGCCGCCGCGATACCGCCGGCCAGGGCGAGACCTCCGATCGAATCTCCGAAAGCCGCCCGCTGCATGATGGGGGCCTTCGCGTCCGGTGGCGTGAGCGCGTAGGCGATTCCGCCGCGGGACCAGAACGAGGCCGCGTCGTAACCGCCTTTCTCCGCGTCCGGCCCTTTCGTTCCCTGTCCGTGCCCCCGCGCGTAGACGATCCGGGGATTCACCCGCCGGATGTCGTCCACGTCGATGCGGAGCCGTTTTCGCGCGGGAGGGAGAAAGTTGGTGAGGAACACGTCCGCCCGCTCGACGAGCTTGTAGAGGATCTCGAGGCCCTTCGGGTGTGCGAGGTCGAGCCCGACGCTCTTCTTGCCCCGATTCGGCTGCTCCACCATGAAGTTCACGCCGCCCGCCGAGGGGACGAGGCCGGAGGTGACGAGGCCCCGCTGCGGGTCGCCCGTCCTGGGATGCTCGACCTTCACGACTTCCGCGCCCCAGTCGGCCAGCACGGCCCCTGCCGCCGGAACGAACCACCACTGGGCAACTTCGACGACTCGCACCCCTTCGAGAATTCTTTTCATCGCTTGCCTCGCTTCGGTCAGCGAATCGAAATGCCGCCGTCCACGGGGATGACGGCGCCCGTCACGTAAGCCCCCGCTCTCGAAGCCAGGTAGATCGCCACGCCCGCCATGTCCTCGGGTTCCCCGATCCGCCCGAGAGGACAGGAGGCCACGATTGCGTCGCGGAATTTCTCGAGCGTGGCCGCCATCATCTTGCTCTCGAAGGGCCCGGGAGCGACCGCGTTCACGGTGATCCCGCGCCGAGCGAGCTGGACGGCGAGGACTCGGGTGAGGTGGTGAACCGCCGCCTTGCTCGCGGAGTAGGCGTAGGTCTCGAGGGGAGGCACCCGGAGACCGTCGATCGACCCGATGTTGATGACGCGGGCAGGGTCACCGGGCCTGGCTGCCCGTTCGAGCTGGGGCAGAAGGGCCCGGGTCAGGTGGAAGACGGCTTTCACGTTGAGCGCGAGAACCTTGTCCCAGGCGGAGTCGGGGTATTCGAGGAGCGGGGCTCCCCAGTTGGCGCCCGCGTTGTTCACCAGCACATGGAGGCGGGGCTCGCGCTCGGCGAATGCCTGCGCCAGCGCCTTCGCCCCGGCTTCGGTCGAGAGGTCGGCGGGCAACGAACGACACTCGCCGACTTCGGAGAGTTCCTGTGCGACGCGGTCGCAGACTTCTTTTTTCCGGGAGGCGACGTAGACCCGGGCGCCGGCTTCCACGAAGCCGCGGGCGATCATGAGCCCGATTCCACGGGAACCACCGGTGACGAGCGCGACCTTCCCCCGAACCGAGAAGAGATCCTCCATCAGGCGCTCATTCCCCCGTCGACCGGTAGCACGACTCCGGTGATGTAGGAAGCCGCCTCCGAAGCGAGGAACACGACGGCGCGGGCGACTTCTTCGGGACGCCCGGCGCGCCGGATGGCCATGCCCCCGCCGACGAGCTCGAGAGCCTTGTCCATGCCCCCGACGAGGTCGATCCAGCGTCTCCCGGTGGGCGTGTCGAAAAGCCCGGGAGCGATGGCGTTCGCCCGGATGTTGAGGTTTCCGACTTCCCGGGCGACGCAGCGGGTCATCAGGAGGAGCGCCGCCTTGGCGGCACTGTAGGCCACGAGCCCCACGTTCCCCCGCAGCCCGGCCCCGGAAGCCACGTTGACGATCGCTCCGCCGCCCGCCTCGGCGATGTGCGGGATGCCCGCCTGCATGACCATGTACGGGCCCTTCGCGTTCACGCCGAACATTTTTTCCCATGCTTCGTCCGAAGTGTGGACCAGGTCGGCGAACGCTTCGACACCGGCGTTGTTGACGAGCACGTGGAGCCGCCCGAAGCGGCGCACGGTGGCTTCGACGTAGCCGACGGCGTCCTTGCGGACCGAGACGTCTCCGACGACGAAGTCGGCGTCGCCTCCGCGGTTTCGGATTTCCTCGGCGGTCTCCCGGGCTCCCCGTTCCTGCACGTCGGCGACCATGACGCGCGCTCCTTCCTCGGCGAAGAGGAGCGCCGTGGCACGACCCATGCCGGAAGCGGCGCCGGTGACGAGAACGACTTTGTCACGAAGTCCTAACTCCATGGGGCTCCTTCTCGAGGGCGTTTTCGCCGTGCGGCCGTGTCTCTCTTTTACTGGACGACGATGCCTCCGTCGACCCTGAGGACCTCGCCCGTGATCCACCTGGCGTCGTCGGAGGCGAGAAACACGGCCGCCCGCGCGATGTCTTCGATCTCCCCGACCCGCCCGAGGGGGATGATGGAGGCCGTCATCTCTCGCCCTTCCGGTGTGCCGAGAAAGGGCGCATTCAGGTCGGTGGGGACGGGCCCCGGGGCGATGCAGTTCGCGCGGATGTTCTCCCGGCCGTATTCGGAGGCCAGGTAGTACGTGAACGTGACGAGTCCGCCCTTGGCCACGGCGTAGTCGGCGCAGCCCACGGGCGAGGCCTGGAAAGCCCCGTGGGAGGACACGTTCAGGATGACCCCGCCCCCGCGCCGCAAGAGGTGGGGGATCGCGTACTTGGCGCAAAGAAAGGGTCCGCGCAGGTTCACCGCCATCGTCCGGTCCCACTCCTCGGCCGGGAGCTCCGCGATTTTTCTCCCGTAGGCGATGACGGCCGCGTTGTTGTAGAGGATGTCGAGCCCGCCGAAGGTCGCGACGACTCGCTCGACGGCGTCCCGCACCTCTTCTTCCCGGCTCACGTCGCACCGCAGGAAAAGGGCCTTGCCTCCCCGGCCTTCGATTTCGCGGGCCACGGTCTCTCCCCTGTCCGCGAGGACGTCGAAAATCCCCACGGCCGCTCCTTCGGACGCGAAGGCCCGGGCCACGCCTTCGCCCTGGCCCTTCGCGCCCCCGGTTACGATGGCGACTTTTCCTTCGAGCCGTCCGGCCATGGCTTCACGCCTCGCTCTCGTACGGAAGGAGGGTGAGTTTCGGGTCCGGCACCTGCACGATCTCGATCGGAAAGCCGTCGGGATCCCGGACGACGCAGCACTCGATGCCTCCTTGGAGCGTGGCGCGGGTCTCTTCGACTACCTCCACCCCCTTCGAGCGGAGGTAATCGAGCGCCGCGTCGAGGTTCTTCACGTAGAAGCTGAAATGCGAGTGCCCGATCTCGTCGGCCCGGCGCGGTCGCACGTCCTTCGGCGGAGGGGGGTTCCGGAAGCCGATGATTTCGATCCGCATGCCGTCGCGTTTCATGAAAATGCCCTTGAACTTCGCGCCGGGGATACCCATGACCTTGGCCGTCGCCTCGTCGTCGAAGTCGAACTCGCCGCAGACTTCGAAGCCGAGGACCTCGACGTAGAAGCGTCTCGAGCGCTCGATGTCCGAGACGCAGTGGGAGTAGTGCAGAAGACGGGCGTCTTTCATCGTGTCACCTCCTCGGAGCCGTGTCGCCACCCGGAAGCGAGGACCGGGCGGTTCGGCGTCGATCGATCGGATTCGGTCTCGGGCTCGCGGAGCCCGCGCTCGCGCACCACATCGCGATCGACTCCGCCGTCCTGCGATTCGCGAAAAGCGGGCCGGGAGCCACGAACGGCCGCCGTGGTGCCGCGGAGTGGAACGTCCGCGAGCGACGGCAGGGCGAGAAACCGAAGGGCCGTCCCGTACCGTATTCTCGGGGACCGGCAGAACCAGAGCGGGGGCGAGCGGCGGCGAGCAGGGCCGCGGCGTTTTCCGTGCCGGTTCCGGGCGGGCGGCCGCCGTTCGTGCCGGATTCCAGCGCCCCCGTGTTTTCGGTGTGGCGCCCTTCGGTTTGCGGGGCGGAAACCGTCACGAAGAACTCCGGGCAGAGCCCCCTTGCGCGCCGTCGACCGGAATTCCGTACAGCTTCGCGGCGTTCGCCCCCCGGATTTTGTCCCGGGCCGACGGGGGGAGGGCCCCGAGGTGCTCTTCGAGTTCGCGCACGACGCCGGGGAACGTGGCGTCGAGGTGCGGGTAGTCCGAAGCCCACACCACCCGGTCTTCGCCGATCACGGGGAGCAGGAGCGGCAGCGTCGTTTCGTCGGGGTCGAAGGAAATGTAGCACTGCCGCCGGAAGTACTCGCTCGGCTTGAGTCGCAGGTGCGGCGCCATCCAGGCGTAGACGTGGGCGAAGTGATCGAACCGATCGAACCAGTGTCCGATCCAGCCTCCTCCCGCTTCGAGGACGACCACTTCGAGGTTCGGGTGTCGCTCGAGAACGCCCCCGCAGACCATCTGCGAGAAGCCGACGAAGTTGTCGATGAAGAAGATCGAGGGATGCCCCATGATGGGAGCGTCGAGCCGAAGCCCGCGGAGCGCGCCCGGAAGGTCGTCGGCCCCCGAAGGATGGAGCCCCACGGGAACACCCGCTTCCGCACACGCGGCCCAGAAGGGGTCGAAGTACGGGTCGTGGAGCGAACGCCCCTTGCAGGGGTTGGGCCGGACGAAAGCCCCTTTCATCCCGAGGTCGGACACCGCCCGGCGCAGTTCGCGGACCGCTGCGTCGACGTCCTGGAGCGGAACGGCCGCCACGCCCACGAGTCGGTCCGGTGCGGCGCTACAGTAGTCGGCGAGCCAGTCGTTGTACACGCGGCAGGACGCCTCGGCCAGCTCGGGGTCTTCGATGGCTTCGAGAAAAAGGCCGACGGAAGGATAGAGGACGGCGATGTCGATGCCTTCTTCGTCCATGTCCCGGAGCCGTGCCTTCGGGTCGAACCCCCCGGGCATGAGCTCCGAGTACCGCACGCCCTTGCCCACGTCGTCGAAGGGGCGTCCGGCGAGACCCACACCGACGATACCGACGGGCAGAAGGAGACGCTCCTCGACCCAGACCTCTTCCTGTCTCGTCTCGGGGTTCCACCGGATTTCGAACCCGCGCGAGCGGAGAGAGGGCGGAAGTTCCTTTTTCCAGAGGTCGGCCGGTTCGATCACGTGGCCGTCCGCGTCGATCGTTTTCATCGCTGGTTCCTCCTTTTTCGAGCTTCCACGGCACGAAGCCGTGCTTCGGGCCGAACCGCGACCCGCCGGACGAAGTCGACGATTTCCTTTTTCCGCCGCTCGAGCGGGAAGCCGAGTTCCTCTTCTCCGAAGATGCGGCGTCCGTGTTCGGGGAGCATGAACTCGAAAAGCACGAGGCCGCCGAGCGCCGAGACCAGGGCGGCCGGTCTCTCGGGGTAGAACTCCCCCGCACGGCTTCCGCCGGCGAAAAAGTCGAGGAGTGCCCGGACGAAGCGGGCGAAAACGGGATGCGCGCTCTCGCCCACGAGGTGGGGTGCCCGCTCGACTTCGAGGAGCCCGTGGCAGAGGACGCGGGCGTGGACGGGCTCGCGCCCGTAGAAATCGACGAGCCTCTCCGTGAGCCGCTCGAGCCTCCCGGCGAAACTCGCGGGCGGAGGCTCGATGGCGTCGAGGACCCTCTGCTCGAGCTCGTCGCCGAGGGCACCGAAAACGGCCGAGAGAAGCGCATCCTTGTTGGAGAAGTAGTGGAAGACCGTGGGCTTCTGCAGGCCCGCCCTCTCCGCCAACACGGAAAAGGAAAGCCCACGGTAGCCGCCTGCCGCGTAGAGCCTCAGTGCTTCTTCGAGGAGCTTCCGGCGGAGCTCGGGTGCCTGGCTCGGACCCGGGGGTCTTCCCGGGCGGCGTCGCGTCGCGCTGGCACCGGCGGTCGAGCGCATCTAGGCGGCGATCTCCGCGGGCCGCGCGTAGGCCGCGGGCCAGTAAGGTTCGGGAACGAACGCCCGGCGCAGCACCCGTTCGGGGAAGAGTGCCAGGCTGTAGTGGAGGATGCCGTCCTGGATGGCGCGTGCCTCCGAAAGGTCGTCGCCGTGGTAGCTGCGCCGCGCTGCCTGCGAGTAGAGGACGGCGAGCCGCCGGGTGATCGCGAGCTCGAACCGCCCCATCGAGCCGAGGAGGTACGTCACGTGTCCGATCTCGTCGACGAGGATCTCGTCGAGGAGCTCCCGGACGCGGGCCTGGATTTCGGGATGGCCCTCGAGCAGACGCTCTCCCTGCTCGGCCATCCGGAGGAAAGCCACGGTGCCCATGAGCTCGCCCGCGAGCAGAAGGAGGTAGGAGGCGCGGTGCGGAAGCCTCGCCATGAGCTTCACCGACGTCTGGATCGCAGCGGGCGGCTCCCGCAGCTCGAACGTGACGCCGAAGAGTTTGACGACTTCCTGGAGGATGCGCGTGTGATAGACCTCCTCGAGGTCGGCGAAGTCCCGCGGCCGCAGCCCCTGCCCGCCTTTGCCGAGGCCGTCGAAGCCGCCCCGATCCAGCAGATAATCGACGCCCCAACCCTCGCCTTCGTTCGCGCGGGCGACGCGGACGAGCCAGGCCATGAGCGGGCGGGCCTGCGAGAGGGGACGGGAGCCCTCGTGGAAGGCAGCGAACTCTTCGGGATCGATGGGTTCGCCGTCCCACTTCGGGGCCGGGCGGGCGGCGAGCTCTCGGAAGAACTCCTCGCGCTTGGCGAGCTTGCGGTGGACGACATCGGGCTCGCCGTCTCTGCGAAGAGCGAAGGCGATGTATTCCTCGCCGATCCGTCGCCGCTCGTGGGGCGGCAGGGGTTGGAAAAGCCGTGGGTCGAGCATGGGGCGCGTATATCAACCAACCGGTCGATTTGTCAAGGGTCGGCTCGACGCTCCGCACGTAGCCGAGCGCGCCTCGTGGAGCGCGAGCGAACGGAAAGGCTTGCGCGGGTGCGTCGCTTCGAGAACCGACCGAATGGGAGCGACCGGAACCTTCCGGAGCGCCGCGGCAGAAGGGGCTCGAGAGCCCGCGGCGTCGGAAAAGCCCGGCCTCGTGGGCGGGCTATCGCACGGCTCGCCGCGAGAACCCGGGGAGGCGCGCTCCGCCGCTCGCCCGTCGCTTCAGGATGCGTCCTTGGTTCTGGGAAGCGGTCGGGGCTCGGCTTTCTGCCCTTTGCCGCGTGCGGGCTTGCGCCCCGGAGCCGCCTCTTTTTCGCGTGCCTCGAGACTGGCTTTCAAGGCTTCCATCAGGTCGATGATCTGCGCCTTGGGAGCGCGTGCCGGAGCGAGGGCGACCTGCTGCCCGGCGAGTTTCTGGTCGACGGCAGCGAGGAGCTTCTTGCGATACGTGTCCTCGTACTTCGTCGCGTCGAAGGACTCGGACGCGAGCTGGCGCACGAGCTTCACGGCGAGATCCAGTTCCCCTTCTTTGAACTGCACGCCGTCGCCGAGATCGATTTCCGAAAAACCCACGACCTCGTCGGCGTAGGCGAGGTAGTGCAGCATGAGTCCGCCGTGCGTTTCCCTCAAAAGAACGAGAGGTTCCCTGCCCCGGGTGGAAAAGCGGCCGACGGCTACCATCCCGGCTTCCCTCATCGCGGCCGCGAGGAGGTGGTAGGCCTTCTGGCCGGCCTTTTCGGGACCGAGCAGGTAGGCGTTTTCGAAAAAGACGGGGTCGACGGAAGCGAGCGGGACGAACTCTTCGATCTCGATCGTCTGGCTGCTGGCTTCGTCGAGGGCCCGGATTTCTTCTTCCGTGAAAAGGACGAACCGATCCTTCGCGTACTCGTAGCCCTTGATCATCTCCGAGCGCTCGACCACCTGGTTGCAGGTCTGGCAGACGTACTGTTGCCGGAGCCGCGAGTGGTCCTTGGCGTGGAGGAGCCGGAACGAGATGGTCTTGGGTTGCCGGGCGGGGAAAAGCTTGACGGGAACGGCCACAAGGCCGAAGCTGATCGTCGCCGACTGGATTGCGCGAGGCATGAGAACTCCTTCGCCTTTTTCCTCTTTACGCCGATCTCACCGTCGAGGATAACACCCGTGGCCAGAGGAGGCGAGCCGGGCGGGGAAACCCGGCCCGGTCTCGGTGCATACGCCCGGAAGAGAGACCCGGCTCGGACGCCCGAGCCCTTCGGGCATCCGGCCCGGAGCCGAGACCCCGCGGGAGGCCTCTTCGTCGTCCAGCAGCACGCCGCGAGGCGGATGCACTGGGACTTTCGGCTCGAAATCGAGGGAGTGCTCGCGAGCTGGGCCGTTCCGCGCGGGCCCTCGATCGATCCCGGCCAGAAGCGGCTCGCCGTCCGTACCGAAGACCATCCGCTCGAGTACGCCGACTTCGAGGGGGTGATCCCGCCGGGAAACTACGGAGCCGGAGCCGTCATCGTGTGGGATCGCGGGCGTTTTCGGACGACGCACGGCGAGAGTGCGGCGGAAGCTCTGGCAAGAGGCAAACTCGATTTCGAGCTCGAGGGACACAAGCTTCGAGGCCGTTGGGTCCTCGTTCGCACGCGGGGCGAGCAGGGAAAGAACTGGCTCCTCCTGGCCAAAGACGCCCCCGGCCGGGCGGTCGCGGAGCCGGTCGAGGCGGAGCGGGGGTCGGTTCTTTCCGGACTCACCGTCGAGGAAGTGGCCGCCGGCGTCTCGCGCGAGGAAGAGCTCCGAGGCCGGGCGCTCGAGGCCGGGGCGAAGCTCCGGTCCCCCGCTCCGGGAGACCTCGTCCCCATGCTCGCCTCGACCGCCCGCGCGCCGTTCTCGGCCGAAGGCTGGATCTTCGAGCTCAAGTACGACGGGGTTCGCGCGCTCGTCGAGCGGGCGGGAAGCTCCGTCCGGGTTCTCTCCCGCAGCGGTCGCGAGCTCGGCGAGCTCTTTCCCGAACTCGCACTCGCGGCACGCCACCTCCCGTGCTCGCAGTTCGTCCTGGACGGCGAGATCGTAGCGCTCGACGAGCGGGGGTTTCCCTCCTTCGAGCGGATCCAGAAGCGGCTCGGGTCCTCGGATGCCGCGAGGGCGGGCGTGGAGCTGCCGGTCGTGTTGTTCGCCTTCGACCTTCTCTGGGCCGCGGGCTTCGACGTCCGACCGCTTCCCCTTCGATCTCGCCGGGAGATGCTCCGCCGACTGGCTCCGCGGATCGGTGTCGTCCGGTGGGTGGACTACGTGGAGACCCGAGGGGAGGAGTTTTTCCGGCTCGTGTGCGAGCGCGGACTCGAAGGTGTCGTCGCCAAACGGGCCGACTCCGCCTATCGGAGCGGACGGCGATCGGCGGACTGGAAGAAAATCCGCTGCCTCAGGACGGCGGACCTGGCCGTCGTCGGCTTCACGAGAGGGAAGGGGGCGCGAGAAGCGCTGGGCTCGCTCGTCCTGGGCTGGAGGTCCGACGGGGGCTTTCTCTACGCGGGGCAGGTGGGAAGCGGCTTCGACGAAAAGACCCTGGGTTTTCTCTTGCCAAGGCTCGAGGCCGCGCGCGTCGAAAAACCTCTTTTCACCGGAATGCCGGCTGCGGAGGCGCGACGGATCGTTCCCGTGCAGCCCGAGCTCGTCGCGGAGGTGCGCTACGCGGAGGTCACGAGCTCGGGAGTTCTGCGGCAGCCCGTTTTCGTCCGGCTTCGGGACGACAAGACCCCCGAGGAGTGCGACCGGCCCCCCGCTTCGCGGGAGACGGGGGAGGGGCTCACGGCATCCGAGGGCGTCGCCCGGGAGCTGGGTGCGCCGCGGTTCGAACCCACCAACCTCGAGAAGGTTTTCTATCCCGAGGACGGCATCACGAAAGGGGAGGTGCTCGAGTACTACCGCAAGGTCTGGCCGTGTCTCGCTCCCGTACCTCCGGGATCGGCCTCTCGTTCTCGTGCGCTATCCCGACGGTATCGGCGGGAAGAGCTTTTTCCAGAAGCAGGTGCCGGAGTTCGTGCCCGCGTGGGTGGGGAGGTGCCGGATCGAAGACACGGAGTTTTTCGTGTGCAACGAGCTCGAGGAGCTGCTCTACGTCGTGAACCTGGGGTGCATCCCCATCCACCTCTGGAGTTCGCGGTGCAGCGACCCGCAGCGCCCGGACTGGGTCGTCCTCGACCTCGACCCGAAAGGGGCTCCTTTCCGGAATGTCGTGCGCATCGCTCGCGCCTTGCACGGGCTGTGCGAAGCTCTCGGGATACCCCATTTCGCGAAGACTTCGGGGCAGGAAGGCCTTCACGTGCTCCTTCCTTCGGGGGGAGTTCTCTCCCACGACGAAGCCCGCACGTTTGCCGAGCTGCTCGCACGGCTCGTGGTTCGTTCGTGCGGCGAGATCGCCACGCTCGAGCGCTCCGTGGAACGGCGAGAGGGAAAGGTCTACGTCGACTATCTCCAGAACGGCTTCGGGAAGACGATCGTCGCGCCGTTCTCCCTGCGTGCGCGGCCCGGCGCCCCGGTTTCGGCCCCTCTTCGGTGGAACGAGGTCCGCCCCGGGCTCGATCCCTTGCGCTACTCGCTCCGTAGCATTCCGCGTCGTGTCGCGCGGATCGGGGACCCGATGGCGGACCTTCTTCGGTCGCGGCCCGACTGGCGTGGCATTCTCGGCGAGCTCTCGAAAAGGCTCGAGGAGGACCGTTCGACGTGAGGGGGTTCCTCGCGGGCTTCTTTGCGGCTCCCTGGCACGACGCCCTCCTCGCCTTTCGGGGTTGTCGGCAGAAGCGGGATGCGTGGGTTGTCGCGGGGTTTTCGCTTCTCGCCTGGTGGGTCTACGTGCCGGCACACGAGTTTCTGCACGTGCTCGGCTGCGTGGCGACGGGCGGAGAAGTCACGCGGCTGGAAATCTCGCCCGTCTACGGCGGCCGGCTCTTCGCCCGTTTCTTCTCTTTCGTGGTGCCGCACTCCGAGTACCCGGGTCGGCTGAGCGGGTTCGATACGGGCGGGAGCGATCTCGTGTATCTGGCCACCGATTTCGCGCCGTACCTGCTCACGGTGTTCGTGGGTGTCCCGCTTCTTCCCGTCTCCGGGCGCGGTCGGGCGCTCGCGGTACGGACGGGTGTCGCACTTCCCCTGGCCCTCGCGCCCTTCGTTTCGGTCACGGGCGATTTCTACGAGATGGGGTCCATTCTCGTCTCTCGTGTGGCAGCGGCGGCCGTTCCTGGTTTCGACCCGGCGAGGTGGCGCGGCGACGATGTCCTTCTTCTCTGGTCGACTCTTCCCTCACCCTCGTGGTTCGACAGGGCAGGTATGGTCGCCTCCGTTCTCGCGGGGACGGTACTTGCTTTCGTCACGTACGGTGCCGGCCGGCTTTGCCGCTCCACCCTGGGTCGCGTGCGGTGGCGACCTTTTCGGAGACGCGCTCGAAGCATTCGCGGGACGCCGGGGAACGGGGAGGGGCGCGAGACGTGAAAGACCGGCGCGACTTCGTGGTCCTGGAAGCAAGCCCAGATGCGGTCGAGGTCGGGGTGGGCGAGTGCCTTTCCGTCGACGGGATTGGGCCCGATCATGGCGAGCCGCAAGCCCGCTCGGGCGATCCGCGCGATCTCTCGCTCCGCCCACTGGGGGTCGCGCAAGGTGAGGTGTGCGACGCCGTAGAGGCGCTCGGGGGCCTCGGCCGACACCTCCGCGGCCCACGTGTTGTAGGCTTCCATGTTCGCGCAGGTCGCCGGCACGTCGTCCCGAAGCAGATCTTCCCAGGCGAGCCCGAAGTTCGGAAAGAAGATTCCCGCGTCGACGCCGTGCTCGTCCATGTAGCGGAGGCGGGCGCCCACTTCGTAGTATTCGGGTCGGAGCTGCTCTTCGAAGGGAGGTGGCTTCCTGCCGTCCCATTCGCGCTCGCGTCGGCGCCCTTCGCCGAGAAGTTCCACGCGTCCCGGGACGTGGACCTCGGCCAGCTGGATCTTCTTCGAGCCGCTCACGAGCCAGGGGAAGCCCCTCTCGTCTTCTTCGATCCGGAGCGCCCGGTCGCGGAATCTGCGGTCGATCCGTTCGATCCAGAGGTTTCTGGGCTCGTAGAAGTGCATGTCCGCGTCGATGACTCTGGGTGCCATGGCGGTGGAACCTCGCTCGTGGGCTGCCCGAGAAACTACGCCGGGCTTCCAGGTGCTTGCAAGAGGTCGACTCCGCGCGAAACTTCGCGTTTTGCCGGACGAAAGAAAGGGAAAAGAGGCTTGTTCCGGGCAAAAACGAACGGGGAGCCGGCCGACGAATTCGCGGCGGACCGCGTCGCCGAAGCATCTTTCCCTACCGGCCGCAACCGGCTATTGTACAATGGTACAAGAAGAGACCCGTGGAACTGGTCATCGATACCGCAGCGGTCTTGGCCGTCGTCCTGAACGAGCCCGAGCGCGGCGCTCTGATCGCGGCCACGAGAGGCGCGGTGCTGTTCGCGCCGGCGTCGCTCCCCTGGGAGGTCGGGAACGCGCTGGTTGCTGCCGTGCGTCGCCGGCGCCTCTCCCGCGATGCCGCCCTCCTGGCCTGGAAGTCTTACCGGAAGATCGCCTTGCGCTTGGTCGCCCTCGATATCGGGAGGGCGATCGCTCTGGCCACGGAGCGAGGCATCTATGCCTACGACGCGTACATGTTGGAACTGGCTCGGAGTCGCGGGCTGCCGCTGTTGACGCTCGACACGCGGCTTCGCTCGGTGGCCCGTGCTGCCGGGGTCGAGCTCGTCGAGATAGGGGACCAACCGTGAAGACCTACACGTACTCGGAGGCGCGCCAGCGTCTGGCTTCGCTCCTCGACGAGGCACGCCGGGAAGGCGGGGTGCAGATCCGGCGTCGGGACGGGTCGACCTTTGTCGTGCAACCGGTGGTGTCGGACCGGTCGCCCCTGGATGTTCCGGGCGTACGGACGCGTCTGCGCCGCGGCGAGCTGGTGGCGCTGGTTCGGGAGGAACGTCGGAAGTCCGGTGGGCGGCTGGTGAAAGCACTCGAAGGTTCGCGCTCGGGGCGGCGGAACGGACCCGGGTCCGGTAGAGCGAAGAAGAAGTAGGCGCAGCTACTCGGATGAAGTTTCGCGGTTGACAGGGGGAGCCTCTCCGGGGTAGGGCGCCGGCGGGACGCATCCCATGCCCGCGTGGTCCTGGATCCTCGTCTGGTGGCTCGCCTTCGCCGGCTCGCACCTGGCCCTTTCCTCCTTTCCGCTGAGAACGCGACTGGTGGCACGGTTCGGGGAGAGGGGGTTCCAGGGCCTCTATTCGGCCGTGGCTTTTCTCACGTTTCTCCCGCTCGTCGTCGTGTACGCGCGCCACCGCCACACGGGGCCGGTTCTCTGGTGGCTTCGGGACGTGCCTGCCGTCTGGACGGCGAGCCTGATCCTCTCCGGTTTTGCGGTCGTGCTCCTGGTCCTGGCTTTCTTCCAGCCGAGTCCCGTGGCCATCGCTCCGGGGCCCGTGAAGGTGCAGGGCGTGCTCCGCATCACGCGCCACCCCCTCTTCTCGGCTCTCGGGCTCTGGGGGCTCGGCCACCTCCTCGTGAACGGTTTTCTTTCCGACGTCCTGTTTTTCGGCGGCTTTGCCGTTTTTTCTTTTCTCGGGTCCGCGCACCAGGACGTGCGCAAGCTCCGGGAGGGCGGCCGCGAGCTCGAGGCCTTCTACCGCGAGACGTCCCTTCTGCCCTTCGTGGCCCTGCTGCGGGGCCGGACGAGTTTCGTGCCGCGAGAGATTCCGTGGTTCGGGGTGCTCCTCGGCTTGCTGCTCGCGGCGGTCCTCTACGTCGCGCACCCCTACCTTTTCGCGCGTTGACGGGGCCCGGACGCCCGTTTTCGCATGGAACGTGTTAGACAATCGGCGCCTTCTATGTTTCAGTAGCTCTCCGGAGGACTTCGACCGTCATGGCGCTTCAGGCAGGTCCGGCACTCCAGGAACGTACGCGCGAGCGAATCCTCGACGGAGCGCTGCGCGCCATCGCGCTCCACGGACTTTCCAAGCTGGGGATGAACGACGTGAGCGAGCACGCGGGCGTCTCGCGAGGTACGGTGTACCGCTACTTTCCGTCGCGGGAAGCTCTGCTGGCCGACCTGGCGGACCGGGAAAGCCGGCGCTTCGAAGAAGTCGTCCGTCGAGCCCTCCGTGACGCTCCGGAGGGCGCGGAGCGGCTCAGGATCGTGCTCGAGCACGCCGCGAACTACGTGCGCCTCCACCCGGCGCTCCAGCGGCTGCTCGAGGCGGAGTCGGCTTTCGTCGTGTCCTACCTGCGCGAGAAGTTTTCCGTGATTCGGGGGATGCTCGGGCGTCTTCTGGGGCCGCTTCTCGAGGCGACCGAAGTCGCGCGGAGCGGTGTGGCTTCTCCCGAGCAGCTCCTCGACTGGATGACCCGGGTGCTCGTCTCGATGATTCTTTTTCCGGACCCGGATCCCGAGGAGATGACGCGGGCGCTCACGGCCACGTACTCGCTGCTGACCGGGCCCTCCCGCGCCCGGCGTGCGCCGCGGCACGAGGTCTCGACGGGCCGACGTCGGCGGAATTCCTGAGTCGGAAAGGAGAAGCTGCGAAGATGGCGACGATGATCGAGATGTTCGGCGGTTCGGTCATGAGTCCCGTCCCGGACCCCTATCCCGTCTACCGGAAGCTTCGCCACGAATCGCCGGTCATCCTTCTGCAGACGATCATGGGCGAGCAGTACATGGTGACCCGCTACGACGACGTGTTCGCCTGCCTGAAGAACAACGCCGTCTTTTCCTCCCGGTCGAACGCGCGGGGGATCGGCGTCGTGATGGGCAGGACGATTCTCGAGATGGACGGAAAAGAGCACCTGCGGCACCGTGCCCTCGTGAGCCCTGCCTTCCTCCCGCACTCGCTCCAGAAGCACGCCCCCGCCATCTCCGCGATCGCCGACGAGCTCATCGACGGCTTCGCGCGCGAGGGCAGGGCCGACCTCGTCCAGCAGTTCACGTTCGTCTTCCCGATGCGCGTCATCACCTACATCATCGGGGTTCCGGTGGAGGACTACCACAAGTTCCACCACTGGGCGCTCGACGTGATCGGTGTCGCCGACAACCCCGAGCGAGGTCTGGAGTCGGCCAAAAAGATCGTGGACTACCTGCGGCCGATTCTCGAAAGGCGCCGGCGCGAGCCCACGGACGATCTCCTGAGCAAGCTCGTTCACGCCGAGATAGAGGGCCACCGGCTCACGGAAGAAGAGGTCCTGAGCTTTCTCCGCTTGCTCCTTCCCGCCGGGGCCGACACGACCTATCGCCTGCTCGGCAGCGCCCTCTACGCTCTTCTCACGCACCGGCAGTACCTCGAAGAAGTCCTGGCCGACCCCGAGAAAATCGACTGGGCCATCGAAGAGACGCTTCGCTGGGAAGCCCCGGTGCAGTACGTTTCGCGCGAGCCCGTCGAAGACGTGGAGGTAGCGGGGGTGAAGATTCCCAAGGGAGCCGGTGTGCAGCTCGCCATCGGGTCGGCGAACCGGGACGAGGAGCATTTCCCGGACCCCGACCGCTTCGACTTGCATCGTCGTCCCACGGACCACCTGCCGTTCGGGTTCGGGCAACATTTTTGCGCCGGGTCCCATCTTGCGAAGCTCGAAGCGCGGACGGCTTTGCCGAAGCTCCTCCATCGGCTCAGGAACCTCCGGCTCGACCCGTCGCAAGAATGCCGGATCGTGGGTCTGGCGTTCCGATCGCCGGACCGGCTGCCCGTTCTTTTCGACCCCGAGAGGTGACCCACCTCCCCGGACGCGACGGAGCGCGTCCCTCCGGCCGGGTCCGTGTCGCCCACGGGACACCTCGCGTCCTTGCAAGGGAGGCGAACACGTTCGTACCACCGCCCGGACGCGAAGGGGGGCGCGCTTCGTCAGGCCGGCGTGGCCCCGGAAATCTCGTGGGCTTCGGGAACGGGCCGGTCGGCGAGCCACGCCTCGAGCATGGCGTTGACGAGTTCGGGAGCTTCCTGCTGCACCCAGTGCGAGACGTTCGGGAGATACCGTAGCGTCAGGTTGCGCACGTAGGCTCCGGTCCCGTAGGTCGTTTCCTTCCCGAGGGCGCTGTCTTTCTCTCCCCAGAGAAGGAGCGTGGGGACGTCGATCGGCTCGAGACGGATTTTTTCGAGTCGTCGAGCCCCACCGCCCCGAACCAGCGCCCGGTAGTAGTGCAACATGGCCGTCAAGGCTCCCGGCTGGCTCGCGTGATCGCGGTACACGCGCAGGACGTCTTCCGGGAAGCGGCTTTTGTCCACCGCCATCCGAACGAACGCATCCCCTATGGCGCGCGCGTGCCCGGCACCGAGCAGAGCTTCCGGCAACCACGGAATCTGGAAGAAGAGCACGTACCAGGAGCGGAGTCTCTGCCTCCAGCCGCGGAGCGCCTGCCGCATGGGGCCCGGGTGCGGGCAGTTCATGACGACGAGCCGCTCGAGGGGTCTTTTCCTCAGGATGGCGAAATACCAGGCCAGGATTCCGCCCCAGTCGTGGCCCACGAGCAACGTGGATTTGGCGCCCGCCGCATCGACGAGCCCGGCCACGTCGTCGAGCAAGGTTTCGATGGCGTAGTCCTCCATACGGGTGGGTCGGTCCGTCTCCCCGTAGCCGCGGAGGTCGGGAGCCCAGGCACGGTAGCCCAGGCGAGCGAGAAGGGGTAGCTGGAAACGCCACGAGTACCAGAGTTCCGGGAAGCCGTGGAGGAGAAGGGCGAGCTTCTCGCCTTCTCCCGCACGAGCCACGTGGAAGCGGAGACCGTTCGCGTAGACGAAACCGTGCTGGATCTCCGTCATGGCGAGCGCTCGTTTTTCACACGAGCCGAGCAAAATCCAGGCCTCACCGCCGCCAGAACTCCGGGAAGCAGAGGACGAGGAGCGTGAAAACCTCGAGGCGGCCCGCGAGCATGCAAAGGGACAGGAGGATTTTGATCGCGGCGGGGAAGTGGGCGAAGTTGTCGTAGGCTCCGACTTCCCCGAGCCCGGGCCCTACGTTGCCGAGCGCCGTGAGCGCCGACGAAGCGGCCGTCACGAGGTCGTAGCCCGCGGCGGCGACGCAACCCGCCGCGAACGCCGCGACCACGAAATAGGCCGTGAAGAAAGCCCAGATGCCGGCGAGCACCTCGTCGGGAACCGGAGCTCCGGCGTACTTGACGGGACGGACGGCGTGCGGGTGAACGAGCCGGTCGAGCGTAGCCTTGAGCGCCCGGAGCCCGAGGAGCGCCCGCATGCTCTTGATGCCGCCACCCGTCGAACCCGACATCCCTCCGAGCACCATCAGGAGGAGGAAGCAGAAGTGCGCGAGCGGAGTCCAGGCCTCGAAATCCGTCGTCACGTAGCCTGTCGTGGTGAGGATGGATACGACCTGGAAGGTCGCTTGCCGGAACGCCTTTTCCCATCCCAGCTCACCGGCGAGCGTCGCCGTGACGAGTACCGTCGCCACCGCCACGACGGCCAGAAAGTACCGGAGCTCCGCGTCCTTCCACACCTCGCGGAATCGCCCCTGGAGGAGCCGGTAGTGGAGCACGAAGTTCATGCCCGCGGCGAGCATGAAGAACACCACGATCCATTCGACGAGGGGGGACTCGAAGCTTCCGATCGAGGTGTCCCGGGTCGAGAAGCCTCCGGTCGCCATCGTCGTGAACGCGTGGCAGATGGATTCGAAAAGGTCGACCCCTGCGAGCCGGAGACAGAGGACCTCGGCTGCGGTGAAGCCGAGATAGAGAACCCAGAGCATGCGTGCGGTCTCCACGATCCGCGGCCGGATCTTGTCGGCTACGGGTCCGGGTACCTCGGCGCGGAAAAGCTCCATGCCGCCCACTCCGATCACGGGCAGGATCGCGATCGTGAAAAGGATGATCCCCATCCCCCCGAGCCATTGCGTCAGCGCCCGCCAGAAGAGGAGCGCTTTCGGTACCGTCTCGATCTTCGTGAGTACGGTGGAGCCCGTCGTCGTGAACCCCGCCACGGACTCGAAAAAGGCGTCGACGGGACCCAGGATTCCCGTGGCGACGTAGGGAACGGCTCCGAACGAGGAGGCGAGGATCCAGCCACCGCCCACGATGAAAAATCCGTCGCGCGCCCGCAAGCGCCGGTCGTGCGCCCGGAAGGAAAACGCGAGAGCGCTGCCCGCAAGGACCGAGCAACCCACCGCCACGAGATAGGGCTCGAGGGGCTCGCCGAAACCGGCCGCCAGGGCGAGCGAAAGTGTCTGGGCGGCTCCGAGGACGAGGAGCAGAAGGCCGAGGAGGTGGACGTCGAAAAAAAGGTTCACGGGAGCGGCCCCCGGATCAGTCCCTCGCCAGGTACTCGTCGAGGTGCTTGGCCCCGTCCGTGGCCGTGATCAGGAGGGCCTGGTCGCCGGGTTCGAGGCGGTCCTGTCCCTGGGGCACCCAGAGGCGGTCTCCCCGCCGAACGGCGATCACGAGCACCCCCTTCGGCAAGTCGAGCTTCTCGATCGTGCCGGAGATCAGGGGACTTTTTTCGTCCACCTCGACCTCGACGACGTCGACTTCCTCCTCGATCAGCGCCGACCCGGCGTGGACGCGGCCACGCCTGACGTGCTGCGAGATCATGCCGACGGCCAGGGCCCGTGGACTGATGATCGCGTCGATGCCGACTTCCCCGATCAGATTGACGAGCGCGGGGTTGTCGACGAGTGCAAAAGCCCGGGAGGCGCCGAGTCTCTTCGCAAGCAGGCTCGAGACCAGGTTCACCTCGTGATCGCCCGTGACGGCGACGAAGGTGGAAACCCGCTCGATGTTCTCTTCGACGAGACACTCCCGCTCGGTCGGCTTGCCTCGCACGACGAAGGTCTTGTCGAGCACCTCGCTCGCTTTCTCCGCGAGGTCGGCGGACTCCTCGACCAGGACCGTCGGCACCCCGGCCTTCTCGAGCCGCCGCGCGAGCGCGATGCCGATCGAGCCGGCGCCCGCGATCATGACCCGGTGGCCCTTGGGCGGCGGGCTGCCGACGAGCGCCACGATGTGGTCGAGTTCTTCGCGCGGAACCGCGAAGTAAATGATGTCGCCGACGCGGAACTCCTCGCCTGCGTGCGGGATGATCCAGTCGTCTCCCCGGTGGACGGCCGCCACGAGGGTGGGCGTGTCGGGGAAGAGGAGTTTCATGTGCGTGGAGACCTCGAGCCCGGCGAACTCCGAGTTTTCCGTGATCCGGAAACCGGCGATGAGAAGCCGTCCGCCGAGAAAGGACGCGACGTCGACGGCGCCGGGGACCTCGAGAAGGGAGAAGATGCGGTCGACGGTCGCCTCTTCGGGGTTCACCCGTACGTAATCCACCTTGCGTTCGCCCGCGATGAGCTCGAACCCTTCGGCGTGCGTGTTGTCGCGAAGCCGGACGACGATCCGGGGGACGTGGAAGAGCGTGGCTCCGAGGAGGCCGACGACCATGTTCGTCTCGTCGGAATCCGTGATCGCGATGAGCAGCTCGGCGTCCTCGATGCCCGCTCGGCGCAGGACCGGTGCGGTGGCTCCGTTGCCCGGAATCACGTGGACGTCCAGCGAGGCGGCGAGCTCGCGGGCGCGTTCGGTGTCGCGCTCGACGACGGTCACGTTGTGTTCTTCCCGGGCGAGGCGCTCGGCGAGCGTGGCGCCCACGAGGCCGCCGCCCACGATGATCGTATTCATGGGAGGGTCGGAGTCGGTGCCCGGACCTAGAGTTCCACCACTCCTCGGGGGTCGTCGCTCAGGTAGATGGAGTCGACGAACCGGACGAGCCTGGTTCCGTAGGAGATCAGCATGGAGTGCACGCGGTAGCCGTTCCCGAAAAACCGCACGCCTCGAAGGAGCGTGCCGTCCGTGACTCCGCTCGCCACGAACACGATGTCCGGGCCCGGTGCGAGGTCGACTTCGGTGTAGACGCGCTTGGGGTCCGTGATGCCCATCTTCCTCATGCGTTCTTCCTCTTCCGGGCTGCCGACCACGAGGCGGGCTTCCATGCCGCCGTTCAGGCAGCGCAGCGCGGCGGCCGTGAGGACACCCTCGGGTGCCCCACCGATTCCCATCACGGCGTGCACGTTGGTCCCCCGAACGGCGGCCGTGATCCCGGCGGAGAGGTCTCCGTCCGAAATCAGGCGGATGCGGGCGCCGGCGCGCCGGATTTCCTCGATGAGCTTTTTGTGACGCTCCCGGTCGAGCACCACCACCTGCAGGTCGCTCACCGACCGCTTGAGGCAGCGGGCGATGGCCTTGAGATTCTCCTCGACCGGGGCGTCCAGGTGAACGGCGCCTTTGGCCGACGGGCCTACGATGATTTTCTCCATGTAACAGTCGGGCGCGTGGAGGAGTCCGCCGGCGTTGGCGGCCGCGAGGACCGCGATGGCGCCGGCGTTACCCGTGGCGCAGAGGTTCGTGCCTTCGAGCGGATCCACGGCAATGGACACCTCGGGGTCGTCGGGTTCCCAGCGCCCCACTTTCTCGCCGATGTAGAGCATCGGAGCCTTGTCCCGCTCGCCTTCGCCGATCACCACCGTGCCGCGGATCGGGAGCCCGTCCATGGCTTTTCGCATCGCCTCCACGGCGACGCGGTCCGAGTATTTTCTGTCCCCCATGCCCATCGTCCGTGCCGCGGCGACGGCGGCAGCCTCCGCCACGCGGAGAAAGTCCCGTGCCAAGAGCTGCTCGCTGATCATCTCTCCTTTCCTCCTCTCTGGACGCCTTGCTCCTCTTTCGGCCCCGTTCCCGGAAGCTCGTTCTCCGGCCTCTTTCGCACTTTTGCACAGCCGAACTTTGCCGGGCAATCCATCACCCGAAGCACTCCCGCACGGCCAGCTCGTCTCCGTTTTTCACCCGCTGGTACTTGCTCCAGAACAGCTCGTCGATTTTCCTCAGGGTCTTCCGCGTCGAGGAAATGCGGTACCTGGCGAGCTGGCCGGGCCCCCCGTTGTAGGCCGCGTAGGTGGCGCGCGCCAGGTTGTCGAGTCCCCCGGGGCGGCGGTGCTCGCCCCGGGCGATGGCGTAGTCGCGCAGATAGTGGAGGGCGATTTCGCTCCCCGCACGTGCGTTGTACCGCATGTCCTGTTCGAGCCATCGCGGATCGTAAAAGCCACGCCAGACCCGATGATTGACCTGCATGATCCCGACCGACCCGATCGGAGACCGAAGGGGTCGAATCGCCTTGCCTTCCCGAACGAACTGCCGCCAGCAGCTTTCCTGCCAGGCCGTGGCGAGAACGAGGTTCCGGTAGAGGGGCCGGAAGGTGTCTTCGAGGGGCTTTCTCGCGAGCGCCGAATCGTGCGCTTCGAGAAGAACCTCGTGCACGGAGGCCAGATAGGCGTCGAGGTCCTCCCGCGAGGGAACCCACGAATTGAGATCCCGGTCGGGCCCGGCGGCCCAGGCCTGGCGCAAAAAAGGGCCGAGCCAGCTCCCGTCGGTCGGAGGCTGGGGCGGAGGTATCGGAGGCTCGGGCGGAGGTAGCGGAGGACCGAAGCCGAACACCTCGCGCAGTTCCGGATTCACTTCCGTGTCGTACTCGAGGGGATCCTCGACCTCGGCCGGAGCGACGATGCGCGCCATTCTCCGTAGCCCGTCCGCGGAGATTTCCACGCCGATTTCCGGACCGATCTCCTGGAGGGCAACCAGGGCGTCGGCAGCGGCGACGAAGCTCAGGTACCGGACCGCCTCCTCTCCGGGCAACCCGGTAGCGATGCCCCGGAGCAGAGGTGCGAGCCGGCTCCAGGCGCGCACGAAGAGCTTCGGAACCGGGTCCGGGGCGGCGGGCTCGGAAGGAGCGAGAGCTTGGAGGATCTCGTGCCGGGAGTCCAGGAGCAGTGCGAGAAGTTCGCGGCGGAGTCGCGCGACCTGCGTATCCCGCCCCGCGTGGAGCACGACGAACGTGAGGAAGGCGTCCCACTGCCTGAGCGCACGCTCCCATCTCTCGATTTCCTCGGGGCGGAGCGTGGGTTCGGGCACGGGCGTGGGCGGCAAGGTTTCCGCCGTGAACTCCAGAACGGCGACCACGGCCTCCTCTTCGACGGTCACTCGGGTAAGCCGCAGGGAGCGGAGGAGGCGGTCGAGCGCGAGCGCTTCCTGCCGGGCGAGGAAGAGGGGGAGAACGGACCGGAGCTCCTCGAGCGGTGTGCCCAGGTCGATCCGGAAGGTCGAAAGGTGGGGGTGAACGGAGCCTTTGACGAGGCTCCAGATGGCGTCCCGGACGAGGGCTTTGCGGCGGTCCGGCCCGTAAAGTTGCGAGTCGACGACCTCGAATCGCACCAGCGGTCTCTCCGGGTCGACGCGGGGCGCTTCGAGAACTTCGACGAACCCGGACCACCGCAAGGGCAAAAGGCAGCGGTCTCCGACGGGCGTGCCCACACGCGCTTCGGCGCGGCTGAGCACGCGAAGGTGCGGCGGGCGGAACTCCGCCTCCGGCTCGGAGAGAACGATGGCGTTGCAACCGAGGTCGTCGGCGACGAGCTCGACCGTGGCGTCGGGACCGGAGAAAATCTGCTTTTGCAGGAGGTTCTGGAGGAAATCCGGGTCGAACCGGAGGGGAAGTTCCACGCGCCTCTCGGGAGGAGAGGGGTTTGCCCGAGCAGAGAGGACTCCCACGGGCAAGGCGAGTAGGAGGAGCATCCACCCCCGTCGTCGTGGCTTCATCGTCCGGTTCCGGTGGAAGGTTCCCGCCTGGGCCGACCGCAGAGAGGACTTTCGTCGGCTTCCCGATAGCGTGTTTTCCCGCGGAAGGGGAGTCGTGACACGCAGGCCCGCCTCGTTGTAGCATACGGCGCGAAGGAGGGACGAGCCATGGCACTGAGCGTGAAGAAGATCACCCTCTGGCGAACCGAAGTGTCGAACCGCCCCGGCGTCCTCGCCGAGGTCCTCGAGCCTCTCGCACAGGCCGGGGCCAACCTCAGGGTGGTCATGGGCTACGCTTTCCCCGGGGACCCGAGTCGAGCGGCGATCGAGGTTTATCCGATCACGGGAAAAAAGGCCACGGAGGCCGCCCGGGGCGCGAATCTCGCGGCGTCTCCGATTGCGTGCCTTCTCGTCGAGGGCGACGATCGCCCGGGACTCGGTGCCAGGATGGCGCGGGCCATTGCGGATGCCGGGGTGAACGTCTCGTTTCTGATGGCGGAAACCGTAGGGCGGAAGTTCTCGGCGGTCTTCGGTTTCGCGAACGAAAAAGACGCCGCGACGGCCGCCAAGGCCATCCGCAAGGCCGGGACCCGAAAGCGATAGGCCTGGCTCGTTCGGGCCCGCCGGCGGCCCCGCCGCGCTCTTGCTTCCGGGTCTCGGCGGGGGCGGGAGAACGTCGCTGGTTGGACGTGCTCCGGTCAGGCGCTTCGATCCGGGTCCCGGCGGGCGGGGGAGGACTCTCGTTTCGGGCGAGCAGCGAAAGGAGGATCTTCGTGCCGACGGACGAAAGCATCGAGAAAGGGGCGGCTACCTTCGAAAAGCTCATGGGCTGGAAGCTCGACCCGAAAACGCTCCGGGACGACTTTTCACGCATCACGATAGGCAACCTGTTCGGGGATGTCTGGAGTCGCCCCGGCCTCGCCCTGCGGGACCGCTCGCTCGTAACCGTGGCGGCGCTCGTGGTTCTCGGGCGGGAGCAGGAGCTGCGACTTCACCTTCGGGGTGCTCTCCGCGTCGGGGTCACGCAGGAAGAGATCCGCGAAGTCATCCTGCACCTCGCGCACTACGGGGGGTGGCCCGTGGCCGCCATGGCCACCCGCGTGGCGGAGGAGGTCTTCCGGGAGGCCGCGAGAGAATAGCGGGCGCGGCTCGACCGGCGCCCGTTCTTTCGGGTCGACTCCCGAAGGGCTCCTGCTGCTCGGGGCGATTCAGGGGCTCGCCGTGGGAAACACCTTGACCCGCGCCGGTCTCCCGCACACGTCGTAGAAGTTCAGTTGAACCGTCCTGCGGAGCCCGAACTCGACCCAGGAGTCGGCGTCGGTTCCGAGCAACGTGCCCTCCTCGTCGTACAGAGCGGCGTGAAACCCGCGGAACTGATCCACCGGGGTTTGCCCCTCGGCGGCAAGCTCGGCGAACACCCGAACCTCGTTGTCTTCCGGATCGTAGAACGCCGAGCAGGCCTCCACCCGTACGCCCGTGGCCTTTTCCATGGCCCCGTCGACGTTCACGGTCAGTCTCGTGGCCGCCACTCCGCCCCTAAGTAGGAAGGGAAGACGCCCCCGTCAAGGGGCGGCTGGCGTACGGGGGGCCGAGCATGTAGAATCTGGTTTCATCACATGAAGCGAGATTTTGCCGTGCAGAAGACGTTGACCAGTGCGCCGGCGGGTCCTGGGTCCGACGAGGGCCTTTCCCGCCGCGAGCGGGAAATCGCCTTCCGCAAGCAGTGGGTCCTCGAAGCTGCGGAGACGGTGTTCGCGGAGCGGGGATTCGCGGCCGCGTCGGTCGAGGAGATCGCGGGGCGTGCCGAGGTGGCGCTCGCCACGCTCTACAAAATGTTCGGGAGCAAAGAGGAGCTTTTCGCGGCGCTGGTCGAGTATCGACAGGACGAGTTTTTCCGGAGGGTGGAAGAGGCAGTGCGAGCCGCGCAAAGCCCGAAAGAAAAGCTCGGAGCCGCCCTGGGGACGGTCTTTCGCTACTTCGAGGAGCACGAAGCGTCCTTTCGTGTCTACCTGGGCGCCACGCAGGGATTCCCTTGGCACATCCGCACGGGGTTGGGCGAGAGGGCGTACGCGCGACACCAGGAGTTTCTCGGGTTCCTCACCGAGGTGGTGAGGGCAGGGATGGAGGACGGGACGTGGCACGAGGAAGACGCGGAGACGCTGGCTCTCGCGGCGAGCGGGATCCTCCACGCTTTTCTGACCCGGCGGCACACGCGTCCGAAGACGTCGAGCGTCGAGGAGGAAATCGAGCGCCTCGAGGAGCTCGTCTTCCGGCTCTTTCCGGCCCCCGGGAAAAAGGCCACGAGCCGCAGGAAAAGGAAACGTTGAAAGGGTCACGACAGGTGCTTCTCTTTCTCGCGGCCGCCGCTCTTGCCACGGCGTGCCGGTCGGCGGAGTCGCGCGACGCGACCGAGAGCCACGTCGTCGTCCGCGTGGCGAGCGCCCGGACGGCGGAAGTACCCGATGTCCTGCAGTTGGTAGGGACGCTGGAAGCTCGGGAGCGCGTGGCGGTGGCGGCCGAGGTCGCAGGAACGGTCCGGGCCCTCCACGCGGATCTCGGCGATTCCGTGGAGGCGGGGGCCGTGCTCGTGGAGCTCGACGACCGAACCTTCCTGCTCCGGCGCGACGCCGCGCGCGCGGCTCTCGAACAGGCACGGGCCGTGCTTGCACGGGTACGCCGGGATCACGAAAGGATGCGAGAACTTCGGAGAAAAGAAGTCGTCCCGCCCGGAGAGTTCGACCGTGTCTCCGCGGAATTGGCCGTAGCGGAGGCGAACGTGGAGGCGGCGGCCTCCCAGCTCGCACTCGCCGAGAAGGCCCTTTCCGACACTCGGATTCTGGCGCCTTTCGCCGGAGAGGTCTCGTCTCGCTGGGTGTCCGTGGGAACGTTCGTGACGCCGGGACAGCCTCTCCTCGAACTCGTCCAGAGCCGGGAACTCGAACTCAGGCTCGAAGTCCCCGAGCGTGCGAGTGGGAGGATCCGACCGGGGCTTCCCGTTCGGGTGGCGACCGACGCCTTCCCGGGACAGGAGTTCGAAGCACGGATCGCCCGAGTGGGCGCGTCCCTGGATGCCCGGACACGGACACTTCCGGTCGAGGCACTCGTGCCGAACTCGGACGGCAAACTGCGGCCGGGTCAGTTTGCCCGGGCGACCATCGAGTTCGGCGTGGTCGCCGCCGTCGTGGTTCCGCGCTCCGCCGTTTCCTCTCTCGCGGGGACCGAGCGTGTCTTCGTGATAGGCCCCCAGAGCCGGGTGGAGTCGCGGGTCGTGGAATTGGGGATGGACCTGGGCGAGGACATCGTGGTGCGAAACGGCCTTCGGGCCGGGGAGATCGTCGCCGTTTCGCATCTCGAGCGGCTGCGTGACGGCGTGGCTGTCGTGGTCGACCGGGGTGCCGGGGAGGAGACTCCGTCGTGATTCTTTCCGACCTCTGTCTGCGCCGGCCGGTCTTCGCCACCATGCTGATCGCGAGCCTCGTGGTTCTCGGCCTCGTCTCGTATTCGCGTCTCGGCGTCGATCTCTTCCCGCGGGTCGACATTCCGACCGTCACGATCACGACCACGCTCGTCGGTGCCGGCCCGGAGGAGATGGAAACACGGGTCACCAAGCCCATCGAAGAAGCCGTCAACACGATCAGCGGCATCGACGAGCTTCGCTCGACGACGCTCGAGGGCTTCTCTCGTGTCGTCGTCATTTTCGACCTCGAGCGGCCGCTCGATGCGGCTGCGCAGGACGTTCGCGACAAGGTGGCCACGATTCTCGACCAGCTTCCGGAAGGCACGGACCCGCCCATCGTCGAAAAGTTCGACATGGACGCGACGCCGATCATGCTGCTGACCGTGACGGGACCGCGAAGCCTGAGAGAGCTCACGGAAATCGCCAAAAAGCGAGTGAAAGAACCTCTGGAGGGCGTGCTCGGGGTGGGCGCCATCCGAATGCTCGGCGGTCGCGAGCGGGAAGTGCAGGTTTACGTCGATGCCGACCGGCTCGCCGCTTACGGCCTCACCGTCGACGAGGTGGGCCGGGCTCTCGCCTCGCAGAACGTCGAGATTCCCGGCGGTCGACTCGTCACGGGTTCGCGCGAAACGGCCGTCCGGACGCTCGGTCGCTTCGATCGGGTCGAGGAGTTTCTCGACGTGCAGGTGGCGAACGTCGGGGGGCGCGTCGTGCGGGTGCGGGACGTGGCGAAGGTCGTCGACGGAACCGTGGAGCCTCGCAGCCTCTCGCGGTACAACGGCGTTCCGGCGGTCACGCTTTCGATTCGCAAGCAGAGCGGGGCGAACACGGTGGCCGTCGTGGATGCCATTTACGAGCGGCTCGGTGCCGTGCGGGACGATCTTCCGCCGGACGTGCGCGTCGAGGTGACGCGCGACTGGTCGCACTTCATCCGCGAAGCCACGGCCGAGGTACAAGGGCACATGGTCCTCGGTGCCGTGCTCGCCAGCATCGTCGTCCTTCTTTTCATGGCGAACCTGCGGGCCACGCTCATCGCCGCGGTCGCGATCCCGACGTCGATCGTCGCCACGTTCACGGCGCTCTACCTCGCGGGCTTCACGATCAACCGGATCACGCTCCTCGCCCTGACCCTCGCCGTGGGCATCGTGATCGACGACGCTATCGTCGTTCTGGAGAACATCTGGCGCTTCATCGAGGAGAAAAAACTCGACCCGGTACGTGCCGCGAGCGAAGCGACGAGGGAAGTCGGCTTGGCCGTGAGCGCGACGACCCTGTCGCTCGTCGTCGTGTTCGTTCCCGTGGCGTTCGTGACGGGCGTCACGGGTCAGTTTCTCCGGAGTTTCGGGCTCACGATGGCCTTTTCCATCATGGTCTCGCTCCTGGTCGCCTTCACGCTGACGCCCGTCCTCTGCGCCAGGCTTTTGCGTGCGAGGAAAGAGGGACATTCCTCTCGGGCGTCACGCTTCTACGCACCGATCGACCGGGCGTACACGCGACTCGTGGGTTGGGCTTTGCGGCACCGGATGGCCGTGGTCGGCCTGGCCCTGGGCTTCGTCGCGCTCACGCCGACGCTCGCCCGCATGGCAGGGGGCGCCTTCATGCCGGAGGACGACCGGGGCGAGTTCGAGGTGAATATCCGGCTCCCCCAGGGCTCCTCGCTCGCCTACGCGGACCGGGTCCTCCGCGAAATGGAAGAGGCGATCCGTCCCGTCGAGGGAATTCGCGGACTTCTCACCACGGTCGGGGGGACCGAGGGCGACGACGTCACGGCCGCCCAGATTTTCGTCGTTCTCGGAGAGGACCGGAGAGCGAGGCCGCACCAGTCGCGAATCATGCAGCAGGTGCGGGAGCGCCTCGCGCCCTTCCAGTCGCTGGTACGGCTTGCGGTCGACAATCCTCCACCGGTGAGCGGCAGCGGCTTCGGGGGAAGCGAGATCCAGATCCGCGTGAGAGGCCCCGAGTCGGATCGGCTGGAAGATGCGGCCACCCGACTCCGCGCGATCATGGAAGACACGCCCGGCGTGGTGGACATCGATACGAGCCAGCTGCCGGGGCGGCCGGAAATGCAGCTTTCGGTCGACCGGGACAAGGCGTCCGAGCTGGGTGTGGACGTCGCGACCCTGGCGCGTACCCTCCGCACCCTCCTCGCCGGGGAAGTCGTCACCCAGTTCAAGGAAGGCGGGGACCTTTACGACGTGCGGGTCCGGCTCGAGCCCGAGGACCGTTCCCGTGCGGACGAGCTACGGGGCCTGCTCGTTCCCTCCCGCACCCTGGGGCGAGTTCGCCTCGATCAGTTCACGGACTTTCGAGCCGGAACGGGGCCGGCGCGCATCGACCGGCAGGCACGTCAGAGGCAAATCACGCTCTACGCGAACGTGGGCCCGGGGGAGGCGTTCGGGGACATCCTGAACGCCATTCTCTCCCGGGCGGGAAACCTCGGCCTTCCGAGTACCTACACGGTCGAGGTCGGCGGGCGGGGCAAGCTCTACGAGCAGACCGTGCGGGGGTTCCGGATCGCCATCGGCCTTTCCGTCGTTTTCATGTACATGGTTCTGGCCGCGCAGTTCGAGAGCTTTCTCCACCCCGTCACGATTCTTCTCGCCCTCCCGCTCGCCGTGCCGTTCGCGATTTTCTCCCTCTGGGCCACGGGGAACACGATCAACCTCTTCAGCGGGCTCGGCATTCTCCTGCTCTTCGGAATCGTGAAGAAGAACTCGATTCTCCAGGTGGATCACACGCTCGCCCTCCGGCGCGGAGGAATGGAGCGAACGCAAGCGATCGTCGAAGCCAACCGGGATCGCCTGCGCCCGATCCTCATGACGACGATTTCCCTCGTGGCTGCCATGATCCCGTCGGCTCTTTCGCGCGGTGCGGGCTCGGAGGCCACGAGGTCCATCGCGATCGTGGTGGTGGGAGGGCAGTCGCTCTGCCTCCTGATCACGCTTCTCCTGACGCCGGTGGCGTACTCTCTCTTCGAGGACCTCGGAGCTTGGCTGCGTGGCATTCCTGTTGCCTGGCGACAGGGGATTTCACGCGGGCGGGCGTGGCGGCGAGTGCCGCCCGAGGAGTCTCCGGGAGTTTCCGTCGACGACGTTCCTGCGGGTCTCGACGGCCGTTCGTGACCGCGGAGCCTCGCTCGCCGGCATCCGCGAGAATTCCCGAACCCCGGCCGCCCGGAGGGACGCGCTCCGTCGCGTCCCCGGGGGGCGGACGCGTCACGCATGAACACGGACCCGACAGAGCGGGTCCCTCCGACGAACGCGGCCACGACAGAGCGTGGCCCTCCGACACGTCCGACGGGGCGGGGGTACGAACGTGTGCGTCGCGTCTGCAATGACGCGTGGCGTACGTCCCTCTGGTGCCTTGACCGTTCCCTCCTCTCTCCTTAAGCACAAGAGGCCAGACCAGCGATGCGTTCCTCGCCTTCCATGCACGCCTCCCCTCTGGCGGCGCGCCGTCCGGTCCCGCGCCCTCCATGTTTTTCTCCTGCTTTTCGGCTTCGGTTTTCTCTTCGTGAAGTTTCTCGGAAGTCAGGAACGTCTCGAGGCGTTTCGGTCCGAACTGGGACTCCTCGCCCCCATCCTGACGATTCCCGTGCACGCGGTCGTCGCCATTTCCCCCTTTCCGAGCGAGGTGATCGCCTTCGCCAACGGAATCGTCTACGGCTTCTGGCGCGGGGCCCTGCTGAGCTGGCTCGGCTGGATGGCGGCTGCGTTCCTGCACTACGGGCTCGTCCGCTGGCTCGCCTCGGACCTGGACGTCCGGGGCTGGCTCGAGCGGGCGCCCGCTTGGCTCCGGCGCTTTCCCGCGCACCACCCGGTCTTTCTCATCGCCGGGCGCTGGGTTCCCTACGGCCCGCAGCTCGTCTGCACCGTCGCGGGAGCCTATGGGGTTCCTTTCGTTCGTTTCGCCTGGTGCACCGGCGTGAGCATCGTTCCCGTCGCGTTCTTCTTCGCGACACTCGCCACAGGCGTGTCCTAGGAGGTTTTCTACCCGCTCGTCAGCGTTTTAGAGGGGCCGCAGCTCCGTGGTTGCTGACGCAAAGAAGAGAAGGGCGAAGAATACGAGGGCCGGAAGGACGCACCGTGCCACCGGCGGAAGTGTCCTTCGCCAGGGTTTCTTGTTGTCCCTGTCCCTCTTCGGACGCTCGCCGCGTCCGCGCAGTCCCGAGCGACGCTCACAAAGCACCTTCTTGGCTGCTACTCCGGGCTCCGCGTGGCACGCTTATACGGCGCACGAGGCTCCGGTGTCAAGGAAAGGAAGAGGACAAGTTTTTCCTTTACCGTGCGCTTCCGGGCCGCTGGCGGACGGACGCCCCCGGGGCCTTGCCCGACGGGAGCCCGACCGGGCTTTTCAGTTCTCGCGCCGCCGGCGAATGAGCACCTCCTGGGCGACGCTTGCGATCTGCCGGCCCGACCGGTCGAAGATCGCCCCGATGGAAAGCCCGCGCGTGCCGATGAGGCCACGGCACGTGAACTGGTGGAGGTGCCACTCGTCCGCACGGAAGGGGCGGTGGAACCACATCGCGTGGTCGAGGCTCGCCGTCCAGAAAAACCCGGGGGTTCGCTCGGGCGGCCTTTCCGGGTGTGCTGTGACGACGGCGTCGGTCGGAAGGTCGTCGGAAAGGTAGGCGAGCGCACAGGCATGGATGGCCGGATCCTCGCCGAGCGGCTCGGCGAGCCGCATCCACCCTGCTACACGCCCCTTCTCGGCTTTGTCCTCGAGAAGCCGTCGCTCCATGAGAGGACTCCACGAGTCACCCGTGAGCTGTTCGGGAGGAGGGACGGCCGGCATGCGCTCGATCTGTACGTCGACCCAGTCCTCGGCCACGTGGAAGGACGCTGCGAGGTTCAGGATGGCTCCCACCGACTGCCGTGCGACCACTCTCCGGGTCAGGAAGCTTCGGCCGTTCCGAATGCGGTCCACCTCGAGCCGGATGGGTTCGCTCGCGTCGCCCAGCCGGATGAAATACGCGTGAAGGGAGTGGACGCGGTAGTTCCCTTCCACGGTAAGGGAGGCTGCGCGTAGCGCCTGCGCCACGATCTGGCCTCCGTAGAGTCCACCCCACGGGTACCGCGGCCCCGTGCCGACGAACGTGTCCGGCCCGTGAGGCTCGAGGCGCATCATTTCGGCGAAGGTCGTCATCTCGTCGTGCCGGACTTTGACCGTAGCACCGTCGTGAGCCGTCTCGGCATTACAACGGTGTCCCCGCGAAAAGGTACAGGGCAGTCCCCGGAGCCGCAAGCGCTCGAGTCACGGGGTTCATGCGCCGTGTGCCGTGCCGCTCCGGACGTCGAGCACCGCCCGAGAGGCCGCCGACCAGGCTGAGTCCAGGAATCCGGCGACATTGCTATCGACTGGTGACGCACGACGATAGGTCACCTCGGCCGGCCATGTCACGACCGCACGAGTCGGCGGGCCATTGCCGTTCGGCTGTTTTTCGTGGCGTCCGGATGCAGTTCTCGGTGGCGTCCGGATGCAGTTCTCGCAGGCGTGCGCGTTCCCCTGGGGAGCGGGGCGAGAGCTCTCGGACGCGATGCGCGGAGGAGGGGCCGGAAAAGGGGGGCCGCAAGAGGGCGCCGGGCTGCGACAGGCTCCGGTCAGGCGGCGGCCTCGCCTTTCGCGAGTGCGTGCTCGCGGCGCGCCGCCGTGTACACTTCGCGGGCAGCGTCGAGGTTGATCGCGAAAATTCCGAGACCGACGAGAAGGTCGGGCCAGTGGGAAAGGGTGAGACGAGTGACGGGGCCAGCACCGACGATCGCCAGGTTGGCCAGCGCGTCGTTGCGCGCGGAAAGGAATGCGGCGCGCGTGAGGCTCCTTTCGTCCCGCCGGAACCGTGCGAGGAGAAAGGCGCAAAAGAGGTTGACGGCCAGGGCTCCGAGGCCCGTGACGGAAAGAAAGACAGCGTCGGGAGGAGCCGGTCGGGCGAGTTTCTCCCATGCCGCCCAGAGCGTCGTCGCACCCGGGACGACGAGAAGCCCCGCCAGTCCGACCCCCACGACTGCTTTTCCCCTGTCCCCCAGGCGGAGCGCGAGAAGAACCAGGACGTTCACGGCCGTGTCTTCGAGGAAGTCGATCGAGTCCGCGTAGAGGGAGACGGATCCGATGAGGGTGGCCACGGTGAACTCGGCGCCGAAGTAAGCCAGGTTGAGGATCGCGACGAGGGTGACCGCTCGACGGAGCTCGTCGTCGGTCTCGGAGAAGACGGGTCGACCTGCCATAAGAAGAATGCCTTCGCGGCTCCCCCTTTCCTTCCGTCTTTTCGCCGAACGATGCTTCGGGAAGGATCGCGGGTCGGTCTCTTTTCTGCCAGGCGGGAGCGACGCTTGTCTACTTCCGGCCGCAGCTTCTCCTCCGTCACCCGCTCACCCGGTTCTCTCGCGGGGAGACCGGCTTCGCACGAAGCGGCTCTCTACGCCTCGATTCGCCTACTCGGCGCGATGCGGACCTGGGCTTGTTTTCGCGTCGCGAATTCCGAGAAGGGTGAAACCCGCCCGCTTTACGGCTTCCCGAATTTCGGACTCGCTCGGGCCCGGCTTGTCTTCCTCGAGCTCGAGGACGACTTCGCCTCGCGCGATCTCGGTCTCGACACGTTTCACGCCGGAGAGGCGTCCCAGGTGTTTTTCGAGACCGTAGGCGCAAAAGGGGCAGGCTAGACCGCCCACCTGCACGACGATTGCTCGGGCTGGCTTCTCCTCTGCCGAGCCGGGAGCGGTCACGACGAGAAGACCCGAGGACAGAACGCCGAGCGAAAGGAGAAGGAAGGGCTTCGCGAGAATGCGCTGCATGGTTACCTCCATCGACGGTCACCTTCGTCAACGGCCACGCTGAGGGACGCGCTCCGTCGCGTCCGGGGCCATTCCAGGGGGCTGTTTGCGTTCGAGGAGACGTTCGCGTGATTTGCGACCGAGGCCACGACAGAGCGTGGCCCTCCGATCGCGTCCGCGATGACGGCAGGTACCGTTCGCGACCACGCCCACGGAGGGACGCGCTCCGTCGCGTCCGGAGGGCAATCCGGGCGGTCGTTTGCGTTCGAGGAGACGTTCGTGTGATTTGCGACCGAGGCCACGACAGAGCGTGGCCCTCCGATCGCGTCCGCGATGACGGCAGGTACCGTTCGCGACCACGCCCACGGAGGGACGCGCTCCGTCGCGTCCGGGGCCATTCCAGGGGGCTGTTTGCGTTCGGGGAGACGTTCGCGTGATTTGCGACCGAGGCCACGACAGAGCGTGGCCCTCCGATCGCGTCCGCGATGACGGCAGGTACCGTTCGCGACCACGCCCACGGAGGGACGCGTTCTGTCGCGTCCGGAGGGCAATCCGGGCGGTCGTTTGCGTTCGAGGAGACGTTCGTGTGATTTGCGACCGAGGCCACGACAGAGCGTGGCCCTCCGATCGCGTCCGCGATGACGGCAGGTACCGTTCGCGACCACGCCCACGGAGGGACGCGCTCCGTCGCGTCCGGGGCCATTCCAGGGGGCTGTTTGCGTTCGAGGAGACGTTCGCGTGATTTGCGACCAAGGCTCCGACAGAGCGTGGCCCTCCGATCGCGTCGGCGATGACGGCAGGTACCGTTCGCGACCACGCCCACGGAGGGACGCGCTCCGTCGCGTCCGGGGGGTGCCCATGTGGCCTGGTACGTCGACCATGACCGGCGGTGCCATCCCCCACCAAGGCCACGACAGAGCGTGGAGGATGTGAAGATTTCGGATCGCGGTCCGGCCATCGTCTCGGGGCCCGGGCCGGCTGAAGGTTTCTAAAGCGTCTTCGAACGTCTCCGGTCATCACGAAAACGGCACCCAGAAATTCCACCGAAAACCCACCCGCAGCTGGAAGTCCGTCTCGAGCGCCTGGCCGCCGAGCTCCTCGAGGGCCGGGAGTTGGGCCACGGCCTCCAGCACGAAACGCTTGCCCACGTACTGGATACCCGGGTCCACGAACCATCGCCATCCACCCGAGTCGGGGTCGGACTTGCCGCCGATCCTGTTTTTGTCCTGCCACTCGAGGTTGGTCTCGAGGACGGCGTAGAGAAAACCGGGCAGCCCCGAGCGGACCTCTCGCGGCCAGAGGCGGTACTGGAAGGAGGCATCGGCGAACGCCACGTCGCCGAACTCGAAACCCTCGTCGCGGGTGTTGAGGCGGTGCCCTGCATCCAGGTCGAGCTCCCAGTCGAGCTTTTGCCACGTGAAGACGGAGCCGAAAAATGCATCCCACGAGCCGGAGCCCGGCTGGAGGGGGCGTGGAAGGCGGCCGGACTCGTCCTTCGCGTTGTCTTTGCCGGTGGGCGCCTCGAGGCCGGCAAAGGGTGCGACGCGCAACGTCTCTCCGGGAAGATCCCTCTGAAACACGGTGTAGCGCGCGAAGACGGAAACGTCCCCGAAGCCCGTGGCGCTACGCTCCTGTTTTCCCCCCGGGCCTTCCGCGTCGAGAGACTTGTGGACCAGGGCCGGGAGCACCAGGAAGAGGGCCAGGTCTTCCCGGGCGCCGTAGACGAAAACCCAGGGGGATACGACGGCCGTGAGATCGCGGGCCGACCCGGCCGACTCCTGGCTCGCTTTCGCCACGAGAGCTTGCCCCCGAACGATCGCCTGGCCTTTCGGAATCGGAAGCGCCGTGGAGAACGTGATCGGTCCCGCCCCGGCCGAAGGAGCGAAGACCAGCAGAAGGAACAAGACGACGCCGAACGTCATCGGACGACCTCCATCACGAGCACGCGCCGGTTCGCGATGTCGGTGGCATAGAGCCGGTTTCCGTCGAGAGAGACCGCGACGTCCCGAGGATCGCGGGCACGATGCAGCACCACGGCAGCGAGGAAAAGACGGCTCCTAGGGCGCGGGAGACGGGTTTCATCTCGGGGCCCAGTTTGCACCTTGCAGTGCGGTTGAAGGTCAAGAGCGGCGGTGAAGGACCCGGAGGGACGCGCTCCGTCGCGTCCGGCGCGGCGAGCGGGCCGTAGCGTCGCGCAGGCAAGGGGCGTCCGTGCGATCGACGAACACGGCCACGACAGAGCGTGGCCCTCCGATGACGTCCGGGGCGGGGACCGACGTGGTCGTTTCGCGTTCGGGGATCGACGTTGGCGGAACACCACCCGGAAAGACGCGCTCCGTCGCGTCCGGGTGGGGCAGGGGAATCGACGACGGTTTGCATCCCGGCATCGGCGTTGCGGCGTCGACGACCGCTGACCACGACACAGCGTGGAGGGCGTGAAAAATTTCCGCCCGTGCCCTCGAGCTGTGGGAACCGGAAAGCTCGGAAGCTAACCCACAAGTGGACGAGCGTTCGGGAGCTTCACTCCGTCGGGAACCGTGGTGTCGGTGTGCGGGTCGGAGTACTCGTCGGCAGGGGCGCATCCTGAAAGCCGGCGAAGACGCTCGCCCCTGGTCCCAGCGTGATGCTGATGTCGTTCGGACCGGGCCCGAACGAGCAGCATCCCGGCGGCGAGTAGGACCGGCCAGCGAGCGCCCATCCCGCCGGGACGACTTCCGAGACTCGATAGCTCCCAGGGGCCAGACACTGGAAGACGACCGTTTGGGGCGGGGTAGTCGAAGCGTCGGTGTCGAGTGTGAACGAGGGCGGGAGCCCCGTGCCCTGCGTCGTGAACGTGAACGGCTGGTTGCTCGAGATGGTCTGGTTGAGGTTGGGAATGCAGCAGAGCGTCGCTTTGGTGACCTGGATCGACCCGGTGTCGGGCGGGCAAGTCGGTGTGGCCGTACGGGTAAAGGTCCCGGTAGGTGACGCAGTCGGGGTCCTCGTGCGAGTTGGCGTGGCCGTGCCCGTGGAGGTCGGTGTCGGTGCACGGGTTGGTGTGTCGGTCCGCGTCGGTGTCGCCGACGGAGTGCGGGTTGCGGTGGCGGTCGGCGTCGCCGTTCGGGTGAGGGATGGGGTAGCCGTGCGCGTTCGGCTCGGAGTGAACGTCGGGGTGGAACTCCCCGTGGGAGTGAATGTTGCCGTGGCGGTCGAAGTCGGCGTTTCCGTGCGTGTGGGCGTTCGAGTGGGTGTCGCGGTGGCGGTCGGGCTCGCCGTCCGTGGAGACGGCGTGGGCGTTTTGCACTTCCCGCCGGAACCGGCGAGCTCGGCGATCTCGCTCGCCGAGAGGGCGCGGTCGAAGATCTCGATCTCGTCGAGAGCGAACTCGAATCCGTTGCTCGCAAGGCGCGATTTTCCGAACCAGACTGGCAGCGCGTTGTCGCTCACTCCGCTTCCCGGCGGAAAGCTGCCGATCTGGCTGCCATCGAGGTAGAGGGTGCCGGCGTTAGCGGCTCGGTCGACGGTCACAGCCACGTGGAGCCACTGCCCCGCGTACGGCCAGGGTGGCGTGGGAGGCGAGAGGGATGGCGGCGGGCCCGTGTTGTAGATGGCGGTTCCCGAGTAGACCGGCGCACAGAGTCCCGTGTTGCCCTGCAAGAAGCAAAGGTCGGCAAAGACGCTGACCGGAAAACCGTTGGGCGGATTGGCCGGTAGCGTGCTCGCCAAGGTGCGGAGCGCAAGTGCGTACCCGCTGTTCGCGTTCGGATCGAGCTTGTCCGCTATGGCAAAGTACCGGGCGGTGCCCGGAGAGCCAGTTCGGCAGGCCGCCGAAACCCGGCGTGCCAGGCAAAAACGCCCCGAACCACGCGTCGATGGTCAGATCGGTGCTGGCGAGATCGAAGGCGGACGAGTGGGGAACTTCGACGAACTCGCCACCGGAAAAGAAGGAGAGAGCGCTGCCCACCTGACCGGCGACCGTCACCGGCCCGTTCGAGAATGTTGTGTTCACCGGCCCCGGTTGCGGCACGCCGTGGTTGCCCGAGCCGCTCAAATCGGCGATGGCGGTAGCGCCGCTCGGCTCGTCGAGCGGCCACCACCCCACTGCGCCGTTCGGAAGCCCGACACAGGTCGGCGTGACCGTCGGCGTCGACGGTGTGACCGCCGTCGGGGTGACCGTGGGCGGAGCGCTGGCCGTGACGCTCGGGCTCCGCGTCGGAGTCGCCGTGGGAGGCCGCGTCGGGGTGAGCGAAACCGTGGGTGTCCCCGTGGGAGTGATCGGGCTGGACGGTACGCAGTGGCAGCCGGAGTCGTCCGGGAGCGGAACGCACACGTCGGTCGGATTCGGGCAGAAGCCGCCGCACATCCTGAACGCGACAAAACCGCAGGGTCCGGGCGTCGGTGTCGGGCTCGGGGGCCGCGTCGGAGTCGCCGTGGCGGGCCGCGTCGGAGTCGGGGTCTTGGTCGGTGTCCCGGTTCGCCTGGCAGTGCGGGTGGGAGTGCTCGTAGCCGGACGGCACTCGCACAGCTCGGGTCCGGTGAGCACGCAGACCTCACCGGCATTCGGGCAAGCGCCGCTGCAGAAAAGGACACCGGGCTCCTCGAACTCGACGCCACATGGCTTGGATGTCGGCGTCGGCGTGGGCGTAGCCGCGCGGCATTCGCAGCCGTCGGCGTCCTGGCGCAGCGTGCATACCTGGCCTCGTCGCGGGCAACTGCCGCTGCACGTGAACCCGTCCGGGTCGAGTCCGCAGGGCTCGGGAGTCGGCTCGGGGCAGGGACAGAGTTTCACGAGCAAGTCGATGTGGTCCAGGGCCGTGTCGTCCTGCACGTAGACGTCGAGGAAGCGTCGGCTGTCCAGGTCGGAAAGCAGACTCGTTCCGCCGGGCAGCGCCGCCAGGTTCAGCACGAACGTCGCCCCCTGCGGTAACGGATAGTTGCCGGGCACCCACTGCTTCGGGAGCAGCACGGGTAAGCCCGTGTTTCCGGTCCCGAAATAAGCGGCCCAGTGAGCTCCCGTGAACTGTCCCGCCGGGCTAACGAACCCCAGGTGAATCACGTCGTTGCGGCTTCCGGGAAAGGGGCTCGACGAGAGGGGGGCCGCGCGCAGCACCGCGCGCGCCCCGAAAACGCATTTCGAGGATGGCAAAAAGAAGGAGTGCCCGAAGTGTCGGTCGGGGGACATGGTGTCGAAGTTCGCGGGAGGATTCGTCGAGTTCTGGGCGATCAGCGCCGCCAGACCGGTGCTCGGCATTGTCGGTTCGCCCCCGACCGTGGGGCCGAAGAGATCGTTCACGCCGCCGGAGAGGAGCGTGCTCCCCCTGCAGGCCGCGCGGAAGACATCCAGCGCAGCCAGTTCGTCCGCCGCTTCTTCGAGGACCAGAACAGCGGTACGCTCCGGCGGGTCCGTCGGGAGCCGCGTGAAGCAGAAGCAGTCTCCGCCGGGGCTCCTCACGCAGCACCCTTCCGGCCGTGCCGGGCACGTCGCCAGGCACTCCTCGCAATCCTGGCTCGCTCGCTCGTCGTAGGAATAGACGACGACTTGGCCGATTCTTTCCGCTACGCCGCTTTGTGCGAGAAGTTCCCCCACGAAGGGGCGTAGCTCGTCCTCTCCTGCAGGGCCGAATTCCTCCAGCGCGGTTGCGATCGCTGCTGCCTGGGCGAGGGGAATGTCGGGCACGGGGTAGAAAAAGTCGTAAGAAGATGTCCGGATGACGTCGTAAACTGGAACTTCCGCGGTACATGCGCCGAAGATGCTCGCGATCGCCGCCCTGAGGTCGTCTTCTCGGATCTGTTCGTCTCCGTCGGCATCGCCGGAGGGGCAACGTTCGAGGTCGGCCCCACCCCCGGCCACCTGGATCATCCGGACGATCTCGGCAGCGACGGTACGACCGGTCTCGTCGCAGTCGCCCGCGCACGGCCTACCTTCTTCGGCTCGGGGAAAGGAGGGTCGCAGGAGGAGAAGGAGTAGAAAGACGGTCGCCAATCGGCACCAGCGCAGGCGGGCGGAACGGTGAAAACCGGAGTGTACGGGTGGGAAGAAAAGAACCGGCCGGACGGAACGCGCCTCCGCCGGCTTTTCCACTTCGTACCCGACCTTCGGGGTCGGGTCCTTCCGGGGTTTCGTTTATACCTTCTTCCGAAAGGGGTGTAGAGGCACGCCCCCTTCGTGGTAGCCCGCTTGTAGCATGCGAAGGGGAAAAAGCAAATGCGCCGGGAAGCGCCCGGAAAAACGCGTGCTCGTGCCCTGCGGACCGGGTACGGAATGCCGCAGAGGGGGGCGGGTCGGAGAAGTTCTCGGGGCCACCTGACGCTTCTTTGAATTTCTCCACCGGGCGGACGTCAAACGAAATGCGCATGGCCACATCGTTTGCGTTCCCGCCGCGGGAGCAGCGGGCGCCGGGAGAGGTTGGAACGCAGGGTGGTCTATGTCTCCGCATCCCCGAAAAACAGGGGGCGCCCGCCAATGCACGGGATCCCTACCTGCCGAGGCGGAGTCGAGGCCCGCCCCCGTAGGGTAAGGAAGTCAGTGGGCGAAAGCGTGCCAACCTACGATAACGAGGAGGTCTTTCCATGAAACGCAGAACTCGCAAAGCGCTGTCCTTCTTGGTCGGGGTTCTCTTCGTGGCACCCGCGGCTGCCTGGGCCGGAGGCGTGACCTGCGATCAGATCAACCAGGCGCTCCAGTCGGGGAAAAACCAGCAGCAGGTAGCCAAGGAGCTGAAGGTTTCTCTGAGCCAAGTGAGGAAGTGCGCCGAGCAGCACAAGAAGTAACGCTGCTTTTCCCGCTACCATGAGGAGTTCGAGGGGGCGGCCGACCCCTCGAACTCCTTCGACCGAGCTCGGCGGGGCGTTGTCCTGTCGCCCGCGTCCTAGTCGGAATTCGTGTCCTCCTCGGTCCATCGTATCCCGTGCTTGGCGTAATAGTCCTCCACGGTGGAAACGATGGACCGAGCGGCCCCGAGTGCCTTCTCCGCGGTAGGCCTTCCGTAGAACCGGTGCGGATACCCGCTGGGCAGACCGTTGGGGTAACGGGACGGGACGTAGTGGAGGTCGAGTTCTCTCGCACCTTCCAGGTGGGCTTCGAGTTCCGGCAAGAGGCGAAGGGCCTTCCGAAGAAGAGAAACCACGGAGTGAGTCATCAGCGCTCTCCGGGAGGTTCCCGCGAAGTAATGGAGCGACTTGAGCGCTTTTTCCGAAGCCTGTTGCGCCAGGAAGCAGGCGGTGTCGCAGAACTCCCCTTCGAGGTTCCACGCGGCCGCGCGCAGGTCGTGCTGCGCCTGGAGAAACCACCGTCGGGCTTCTTCCCTGCGACCCGGCTTAGCCATGGAGGAGAACTCCCTCCTCCATGACCGTTTCTGCGAGGGCGTTGCCCCGCTCGAGCATCGAGCGGAATTCTTCGGGCGTGTAAACAAGAATGTCGGCGTTCCAGTCCGGCTCGAGTCGGCGGGCAACCTCGCGGAGGCGCTCGAAGAAGGGTAGCCGGGTCTCCTGGATCACCACGAGGTCTACGTCGCTGTCTTCGTCTGCCTCACCCCGTGCCCAGGAGCCGAAGAGATAGATGCGTTCGGCCCCGAGGGCGACGAGCCTCCGGCAAAGCTCCGGCAGGAAGCCGGGTCGACGCACTCTCCGCTTGGTGGGGCGCATGGTCGCAGAGTAGTGAGCGCCACGGCACGGAGTCAACGTTACGCATCTCCCTCGCGCCAGGACGCAACGGAGCCGGTCCATCCGAGGGCCACGACGGGAATGCACGCGTCTCGACACGCTGTTTTCTGCGAACAGGAGGGTCACGCTCTGTCGTGGCCGTGCTCGCGAACGGCACGATCCGCCATCCCGTCCCCGCGGCCGGGCTCACCACGCCCTCCGGACGCGACGGAGCGCGTCGCTCCGGGTGCGGTGCGACGTTTCCCGACATACCGTCGGAGGGACCCCGCTCTGGCGGGCCCCTGTTCGTTCCTGACACCGGCCGTGATCAGCCATGCGACGACCGCGTCCCCGCTCCCCGGCAGCGACGGAGGGCGTCCCTCCGGCCGGGCGTGCTCGCGAAGCCGTCATCGCGGACGCGATGGGACGGCCACGCTCTGTCGTGGCCTCCGTGGTGGATGGTACCGCCGGTCATGGTCGACGTGCGAGGGCCACGTGGGCCGCCCCGGACGCGACGGAGGGCGTCCTTCCGAATCGAGCGCCGGAGCAGGTGCCTCCGGGTCGCACGGTTCACGCGGGTTTCAGCTTGTATCGGATGGGCAGGTGCTTGAGGCCGCCCACGAGGTTCGAGCGCAGACGAACGGGTTCGCCGGCGAGTTCGATTTCTTCGATGCGGGGGAGAAAGTACTTGTAGGCGAACTCGAGCTCGAGACGGGCGACGTGCGCCCCCGCGCAGTAGTGCTCCCCGACGCCGAACGCAAGGTGGGGGTTCGGGTAGCGGTCGACGCGGAAGAGGAAGGGGTCCTCGAACATCTCTTCGTCCCGGTTGGCCGAGGGGTAGAAGAGCGCGAGTCGGTCCCCGGCGCGAATCTTCCGCCCCCGCAGCTCCGTGTCCCGTGTGGCGGTTCGGGCGAAGTGGATGATCGGGCTCGTCCAGCGCAGGATTTCCTCGACGGCCGTCTTCAGGAGAGAGGGGTCTCGCTGGATTTTCCGTAGCTCGTCCTGGTGTTCGATGAGCGCGAGCATCCCGCCGGTCGTCGCGTTGCGTGTCGTTTCGTTTCCCGCCACGACGATGATGAGACACCAGGCCAGGACGTCGAGCCACGGGAGGGGTTCGCCGTCCACCTCGGCGTGCGCGAAAAGCGTGACCAGGTCGTCGGCGGGATGGCGCTTTTTTTCCTCGACGAGGTGCGTGAAGTACTCGAAAAGCTCGCCGAGAGCTTGCTGCGCCGTGTCGTCGGGGCTCGCCGAGGTCTGGAACTCGGGATCCTCGGCTCCGATGAGGCGGTTCGTCCAGTCGAAAAGCTTCCGCCAGTCCGCTTCGGGAACGCCGAGAAGCCAGGCGATGACGGCGATCGGCAGGGGGGCCGAGATTTTTTCGACGAAGTCGCACTCGCCTTCGTCCCCCTCCTCGAGGAGATCGTCGACGATTTTTTTCGCGATTCGTTCGATGTCGCCGTGGATTTTCTTGAGCGCCCCCGGCGTGAACCGCTTCATGATGAGCTTCCGGTATTTGCCGTGTTTCGGGGGATCGAGCTGGATGAGCGTCTTCGGAGGCTCGAAGGGTTGTGGCGGGAGAGGGCGGGCCGGGATGACGAGCCGCGGGCCGCTGACGAAAAGCTCGGGATTCCTGCCCACGTAGACGATGTCTTCGTACTTCGTGACGGCCCAGAAGGGCTCTCCTTCCGTCCGGTCGAACCAGTGGACGGGGTCTTCCCGTCTCAGTAGCGTCCACGCCTCGTGCGGGTAGCCCTGCTTTTCGAACGTCTCCGGGCGAATGATGTCGAAGCCTTCGAGCGTCACGTGGGTTTCCATGCCTCCGTACCTCCTCGGCCGCTGCCACCTAGCCCGTAGCAAACAAACGGTTGTTTGCCAAGGGCCCAATTCCAGGGCCCACGGCCCGGAAAAGCCCGGACCTGCTGCACCTACTGGCCCTGGCTGCGGGGTGGCCCTGGGAAGCGGTCTCCGACCCCACGACCGAGGGAGAGTGCGAAGCCGGTCCCCGATTCGACCGCACAAGATGCACGCCACCCGGCCCGGGAGCCCGCGCGGAGCCGGGCATGGTGGCCGCACTTTTCCGCTCGCGACGTGCTTCCCGCTACCCCAGCCGGGGTGGAGGGGCCGCTCGGGTTAGGGGCTGGCGGGGCAGGGAGTGCTACGAGGTCGGGCCCGGCCCGTGCCCCGTCCTTCGGAGGCGTGGTCCTCGCCCCGGGCGAGCAGAGGGGAGTGGAAACAACGCTCCTGCGGAAATGTTTTCCTCGGCGAGAAGCGGGCAGACTTCGTCGGGCGCCGCCCTGCCTCCCCTCCGACGCAGGAGCCTCTCGAGACTCCGGCGGAGCTCGAGAAGCTCCGCGATTTTTCGATCCACTTCCCGGAGGCGGTCCCGGGCCACATCGCGCAGCCGCTCGCAGGGCTTCCCCCGAGTTCTCCCGAATTCCACGAGACCCCGGATTTCTTCGAGAGTCATCCCGAAGGACTGGGCGCGGCGAACGAAGCGAAGCCACGCAACCGCATCGTCGGCGAAAAGACGGTAACCGTTCGGCAGGCGCTGCGCCTTGGGTACGATGCCCCGCGCTTCGTAGTACCGCACGGTGGAGGGCTTCACTCCCGCCTTCCGAGCCAGCTCGCCGACCGTGAGAAAAGGCCGCACGGCCAAACTCTACACCGGACGGCGAACCGGATAAAACCGGGAACCGGATGGCAGGACGGGTCGTGGCCCGAGGAGAAGCGCAAACCGTTTTCCCGGCTGCGGGCAGTCATGTCTTCCAGGCAAGAGGCTGACAGGGTGACACGACCGTGGTACTGGATCATGGTCATGAAGACGCTTTCCAAGTCGAGACTCAAGGCGAGAGTCCTCGAATATTTCCGCGGGGTCCCTGCATAGCGATCCCGCCGATCGCGTCATCGTGGCGACGACGCTTCGGCTCGGAGCCGTTCTGGTCACGAAGGATCGGAGGCTTCACGACTACCCGCACGTCCGCACGTTCCGGTAGCCCTTTCGAGGATGCGGCAAGGGCCGTCGCATCGGTTCTTTTCTTGACGTCCCTTTCTCGGGCGGAATAGGATCGCCGGCGTGACCACGCGCGCCGGCGCATCGCGCGGGCGGGAAGGAGGTCCGTGTCATGGAAAAAGCGGTCCCGGACGCCAGCCATGCCAGGGTGGCGCCGCCGCGGAACCGCCCCGCCGGGCGAGCGACGAGGCGGCCAGAGCAGGAGCCCGTGCACTCTTCGGTCGGGTCTCCGGATCCTTGCTGCCGCGCTTCTCGCCTTCGCCTCCGCGGTCCCGGCTCGTGCCTGGTACGTGCAGCTCGCCGGAACGGCTCCGGGGGCTTCGACTCGGGCGTACGACGTCGCGGTCGATGGTTCGGGCGACGTTCTCGTCGCGGGTGCGATGGCGAACGGCGACAAAAACAGGGAGGACTTCGTGGTCTTGCGATTCGACGGAACGACGGGAGACGAAGAGTGGCGGCAGGTGCTCGACGGGAGCACGGACGACAGCGCTCGTGCGCTTGCGATCGACGCTTCGGGAGCCGTGGTGGCGGGAGGGACTCTCGGGAGCCTCGTGCTCGCGAAGTTCGACGGGGCGACCGGGGCGCTTTTTTGGAGCTACACCATGGACCCGGGAATCTCGAGCTGGGCGCACGAGGTGGTGCTCGACAGCGCGGGGAACGTCGTGGCGGCCGGAGGCCGCGTCGACGAGACAACCAGGACGGACTTCACGGTGGTGAAGGTCGACGGTTCCACCGGAAGCGAGATTTGGCGGCAGATCCTGGCCGGGACCGAAACCGATCCCGACGAGGATCGGCGCGACCAGGCACTGGACGTGGCCCTGGATGCGGCCGGGGACGTTTTCGCCGCCGGTTATTTTCGCCATGCGGGCCTGGGGAAGGTGTTTGCCGTGCTGAAACTCGACGGGGCGACAGGCGCGGAGATCTGGCGATACGAGCTTCCACCGATCGGGGAAGCCAAGAAGGTGGCACTCGACAGTGCCGGCGACGTTTTCGCGGTCGGATGGCGGACCGGGGTCGGAGCGGAAAGGTTTTTTACGGTCGTCAAGCTGGACGGCGCCACGGGGGCGGAACTCTGGAGGCAGGATCTGATAGGGGACCTGCAGTTGACCAACGAAGGCGTCGACGTCGTCGTCGGTGCGGACGGGAACGCAGTCGCCGGAGGAAGCCTCTACATGAGCGAGACGCGAGACGATTTCGCCGTCGTGAAATTCGACGGGGCGACGGGTACCGAGATCTGGCGGCGCGTGATCCCGAGTGGTTCCGTCCAGGACGACCTGGTGAACGCCGTCTCGCTCGACGGCAACGGAGACGTTCTCGCTGCCGGAAGACTCTTTCGCCGCAAGAAGGGGTTCGGGCCCGGGTTTGCCGTGGCGAAACTTTCCGGGTCGGACGGCTCGGTCCTCTGGCTCCGGGAGCTCGGTGCTTCGTCGCAGGGGCTCGTGGGCTTCGACGAGGCGTTCGCCGTCGCTGCCGGCCCGGGGGGCGAAGTCGTCGCAGGAGGTCGCATCGACGAGGAGATCGGGGGACCGACGGTTGCCGTGGCCCGGTTCGACGGAGCGACGGGCTTCACGGTGGACCCCTGTTCTTCCCTCCCGCGTACCGATTGCCTGGGAGGCGCGTTCCGTTCCCGGATGGCGTTGACGGACCGAGACGCCCCGGGTCCCGACGCGCTCGGCCGCGACAAGCTCGTCTGGAACTGGGTCGGGGGGCCGACCATTCCGGCTTCCGAGCTCGGCAACCTGAATGCCGGAGAGGACCTGCGGCTCTGTGTCTACGACCGGGCGGCCGGAACCGAAACGCTCGCGATGGACCTGGTCGTTCCGGGCGGCGGGACGTGCGGGGTCCGAGCGTGCTGGAAGCGCGTGGGACCGCCGGAGGCCCTGCGGGGCTTTCGCTACAAGGGCCGGGGGGTCGGCGAAGCGGGAGTCCGCAAGCTTTTCGTCCGCGCAGCCAATGCCCCTTCGGGCAGGATCGTCTTGCGGGCCCGCGGGCCGGAACTCTCCCTGCCCGGACCGGCTTCGGCGTCCGAATACTTCCTGGAGGATCCTTCCCTTACCGTACAGCTCGTGGCCTCCAGTGGCCTTTGCTGGGACGTTACGTACGAGGGCCCCGCGGACGTGAATCACTCCCAGCGCTTCCGCGACCGCTGCAAGGAGTGCTCTTGAGAGACGCCCGAGTCACCCTGGGACTGGCGTGACGGACCGACTCCTCACTCCGGTTGCGCGGAGCGTGCCGTGTGCCTCGTGTTTTCCGCGGAGACCTCTCCGTTCGGATCGGAAAAGACGCAAGGCCGGCGACCGGAGCTCGTATTTCAGGTAGACCGCGAGCGAATACACGATCGGCGAAGCACCGAGTGTCTCGAGATAGGCCGCGGCGGGCTTGCACGGGCCCCTCGCTTCCAGGATTCTCGGAACGAGCATGGGTGCCGCTCGGAGAACCGATCCGCTCGTTCTCGTCCTCGACACGAGCGTGTTCACGAATCCCGAGACCCGCGCCCAGTTCGGCACGAGTCCCGCCGAGGCCCTTCGTGTGTTCGTGGAGCTCGTCCGGCGGGCCGAGGAAGG
>BPIQ01000001.1:900000-983021 GCA_026004195.1 Candidatus Binatia bacterium | reverse complement strand
TCCGATGTGCGATGCCTCCGTCGATTTTCGAGGAGCTCAAGACCTTTCTCGAGCCGGACGACCTGCCGCCGGATTTCGACTACGTCGTGTCGCTCCGCGCCCCGGACCGCTACGGCGTTCTCGTCCCCGGCTTTCTGCTTTACGAGCTCATCGACGACATTCGCGGGCGGATCGACAAGGGACTCCGGGTCGCGGAGAAGGCCGTCCGGAGTGCGGGGCCGAAAAAAGTCGAGACGACGATCGCCCGTCTGCGCGAGGAGTACCGCGAGGCGCTGCGAACGGGGCTTCTCGACTCCCGGGAAGACGTGGACCTGATCCTTCTTGCGCGCGAGCTCGGCGGCGCGCTCGTCTCGAGCGATCGTGCCGTGACGACGTGGGCGGAAAAACTCGGCATTCGCCTCGTCGATCCGCGCCAGCTCCGCCGGCTTCTCGAAAGCCTCGCGGAAAGAGTGCCGGGTGGGAGGAAAGCCGCGCGAGGATCGCCGGCCGGAGAGACCTCGTAGGAGCGACCACCTGTCGGATCGCCTCAGTCGAGCACGTGGTGGCCCGCGAGGAGGTTGCGAAGAACCGACGTGGAGCGCAGGAAGGTCTTTTCTACGACCAGGTGGATCCACTCTCCTTCCCGCCTGCGCTCCACCTCGCGGGCCTGGATTTTGAGCGAGGCCCGGTCGAGATGAGCGACGAGGGCGTCGGCCGCGCGCTCCGAACGCAGGCGCACGCGGTACGTCCGGGTCGCCTTCCCGTCCCGCAGCACGGCACGCACGGTTTCGAGAAAACCCGAGACGAGGGCACGCCCCACGCGCCGCTCGACCCGTTCGATCCGGTCCGCGAGTCCGAGCTCCTCGAGCGAGATCGCCAGTCGCACGAGCCGGCCGACGAAAAATTCGGCGGGGAGTTCGGTGAGGAGAGGGCCGTCGACCACGATGTCGTCGACGTTGATCTCGGGGGTCACGTACTTCACCCGCAACCCTTCGGCCGGCGGCTTGAACACCAGCCCTTCGGCGCCCTCTGCGTCGAGGTGGAGCACGAGCTTCCGCAGCGCTGGCTCGATCTCCGTCGGCTCGAAACGGCCGAGGGAAGGGAGCGCGGGGGATGGAACAGGCGTCGAGGATCCGGTTTCGTTCTTCGACGGGTACGAACCTTCCCGTGTCCAGTTCCACGAGGTCGAAAGCGAAAAAGGCCACGTCGCTCGCGACGCGGGGCGAGGTGCTCTCGAGGTAGGGATTGTCGGGGCCGACGACCTCGCCGCAGAGCACGAGGTCGGGGTATTTTTCGAAGAGCGGCGTCGGCTCGACCAGGTCCGGAAGACGGTCCAACGTGAAGGGGCAGAGAAACCCCCCGCGGGTGAAAGGTAGGTTCCGGTCCCCCACGCGCACGATGCGGACGTTGTAGCCGTCGAGCTTTTCCTCCGCGTAAAAGGGCCCCGGGAAGCTACGCCGCAGACCCTCGGCCAAAGAAAAAATGCGCGCAACCGGTGGGTAGGCGGGAACGTGGCGTTTCCCCACGAACACCGTGCCTCGGGCGAGCCCTGCCGCGTCGTCCGCGACGCGGACGTACCCGACTTCGTCGTAACTTTCTCGTCGAGCGATCCCTTCGCGTACGAGATGCCTTACCGTCTCGACGTGATCCGGCGGGCAAATCTCGGCGACCGACGGTGCCATGGCGGGTTTTTTACCAACCTGAGTTTCGGGATACGAGCGGAGCCCGGGCGGCTTCCGAGACCGCTTGCTCCGGCGGCCGGGGCATTGTACTAGGCTGCCGTTCCGCTTCGGTGACCGGAGTGCCGAGAGGGAGGAACGCGTTTCATGCCACAAGGGAGCACCACACTGCACGAAGACCCTTCCAAGCTTCGCGGCGAAACGGTCGATCGGCACAGGGCCATCGTTTCGCTGATGGAGGAGCTCGAAGCCGTCGACTGGTACGACCAGAGGGTGGACGCGACGGGAGACGAGGAGCTCCGCCGGATCCTCGAGCACAACCGGGACGAAGAAAAGGAACACGCGGCGCTTTTGCTCGAGTGGTTGCGGCGCCACGACGAAAAACTGGCCGCGGAGCTACGGAGCCGACTCTTCCGGGAGGGGCCGATCGTGACGCACGAACAGGAGGTGGAAACCCCTGCGGTCTCCGACGGATCGCTGGGCATCGGGAGCTTGAAACAGGGCCGGTGAGGCGATGGACGACTTGCGAAAAGAGCTGGCTCCGGTCCCGGGCGAAGCCTGGAAGGTCGTCGAGGAGGAGGCCCGGCGTGTCCTCAAGCTTTCGCTCGCGGGACGGAAGATCGTCGACTTCTCGGGGCCGCACGGATGGGCGACCTCGGCCGTAGGCACGGGAACGGTCGAACGGCTCAAGAAGGCTCCGGGCAACGGGGTCGAGGCGGCCTTGAGACAGGTGCAACCTCTGGTCGAACTCGTGGCGCCTTTCGAGCTTTCGCGCGCGGATCTCGACGACGTCGCCCGAGGCCGGAAGGATCCCGACCTGACACCTCTTCTCGAGGCGGCAAAAAGTCTCGCCCGGGCCGAGGATACGGTGATTTTCGAGGGATATGCCGCTGCCGGCATCCGCGGGCTCCGGGAGGCGTCACCTCATCCGACGCTCGAGATTTCCGAGAACTACCAGGATTATCCGGCAGTCGTTGCCGAAGGGCTGAGACTCCTGCGCGAAGCGGGAGTCGACGGGCCCTACGCTCTCGCGCTGGGGCCGCGGTGCTACGCGGGGCTGCTTCGGTCCACCGTGGGGGCTTACCCGGTCTTCGAGCTCGTCCGCAGGGTCGTGGGAGGTCCCCTGGTCTGGGCGCCGTACGTCGACGGTGCGGTGCTCGCGAGCCTTCGTGGCGGGGATTACGAACTCGTCGTGGGCCGTGACATCTCGATCGGTTACTCCTCGCACACCGATTCGTCCGTGCGTCTCTACCTCGTGGAGAGCTTGACCTTCCGGGTCCACACGCCGGAGGCCGCCGTGTCGTTCGTCTACGCGCGGGACCGCCGGTAGCAACCGCCTCTCAGCGAAGTCGGAAACGGATGGGTACTTGCACGAGGACGCGCACGGCACGTCCCTGCGCGTCTCTGCCGGGCCGGAACCTCCACGACCGGACGGCTTCGCGCGCGGCTCGGTCGAAAGGCGGGGACGACTCGATCACGCGGATGGAATCCACCTCGACGGAGCCTTTCGTGTCGACGACGAATTCGAGGACGACGCGCCCTTCGATGCCGCGGAGTTTTGCCTCCGCCGGGTAGCGGGGAGGCGTGCCGACCTCGAGCCGCGGCGGAAAAGCGAGTTCCCGGACGGAAAAGATTCCCGCCCGGTGATCTCCTCCCCGCGCGGGAAAATCCGAACTCGCGGCTCCCTGGACCCGGGGCCCCGCGTTCGGGAGCGCGGAGTTCTTCGCAGGCAGCTCGGTTCCGGCCGTGTCGGGTTCTTTCGAGGAGGCGCGTGTCGCGGATTGCCGGCTGCGGGAACGAGCGGTTTTCGAGAAAGTGGCTTCCTGCCGAGAAGCCTCCTCTTTTTTTTCGAGGACTCTCTTCGGTGGGAGATCGCTCCTTTGCTGCCGGATGCGAGACTCCGGTTTTCGGGGCGACCTGGCTTTCTCGCGACCGTCGCCCTCCGCCCTGCGTGTCGAGTCGCCGCCCGGGGGCACGGGGGCGCCGTGTTGCAAAAGCCTCAGCGGTACCAGGACTCGGCTTTCCCTTCGTGTCAGGGAGACGTTCGTGAAGGCGGCGAGTGCGAGGACGTGAACGGCGACCGAGCAAAGGAGGGCGGCCCCGGTGACGAGAGCGTTGCCTGCTCGACGTTCCATGCCCGGAGTCGCGCTCTCAGAAACTCACGGTGACGCCTCCCCGCACCCAGAAGGGATTGCCGGGCGTGAAGTGGATGTCTTCTGCCACTTCTTCCACGTCGCCGCCGAGGTTGCCGCCGACGAAGCAGCCGGGTGCGGTCCCGAGCTCTCCTCGGATGCAAGAGGCGTCGGCGAACTGCGCCTCTCGCCAGTTTCGGTCGAACACGTTGAGAAAGTCCAGCAGGAGCTCGAGGCGGCGCCAGCGATAGCGGGCGACCAGGTCCACCATCGTGTAGCCCTGTGCCGTAACCGTGCGGTCCTCGTTCGCGGGCCGGTTGTCGAGAAAACGCACCCGCAGAGCCGACGAGAAACCGTTCCGGAACTCCGCCGAGAGGCCGCCGTTCATGAGCAGCGTGAAGGCCAGAGGAACTGCCTTTCCGCTCGCACGAAAACGAGGGTCCGCATAGGCGAGGTCGTAGTCCGCGAAGAGCCAGTCCGTGAGCCGTGCCCTCGCTTCGAAGTCGATGCCCCACCGTCGGCTCGCCGCGCTGGGTTCCACGGTTCCTGCGTCGCCCGAAAAGACGAGCTCGGAGTCCAGGTCGAGAAGCCAGATCGCGCTCGCCACGTCGAAGCGGTCCAGAAGGCGCGTGCGAGCGCCGAGTTCGTAACCGATCGAGCGAGTGAGGGGCTCGAAACCTTCGGACACGACCGCGCGGGCGTCGTTGGAGTGGAACCCCGTGCCGAAGTTGGCATAGATTTCCGTTCCGTCGACGGGGGAGACGACGAGCGACGCCTTCGGGCTCGCGATGACGTCGGTTTCCTTCCCGTCGATCGCCCGGCTCTCGAAGTGGGGGTCCATGGCAGGCTCGCCCAGGCGGTCCTCCACGTCGAGCAGGGCCACGTCCCAGCGGAATCCCGTCTCGAACCGAAGCCAGTCGGTCAAAAAGACCAGGGCGCGGGCGTAGCCCCCGAGCATCCTCGGCTCGGCACGGACGCGCGTCACCGTGAAGAACCTCCGCCGCTCGACCTGCCGGTGAAGCGCCACGTCGACCTCGTCGTGGCGGGTCTCGAGCGCTACTTCGGTTTCCACGGACCTCCCGAGCACCGGCCGAGTGTGGAGGAAGGAGAGCCGTCCCCCGTAGAGGATGCGCTCGTCCGTCTGCTCGATGCCGTCTCCCGGCACCCAGTCGAGAGTCGGGTCACGGAAGGTGCTCGCACAAGCGTCGCGATCGAGTCCGCGACAGACGTCGACGAGTTCTCCGGTCGGCTCGCGGTAGAAGCGGAGGCCCGTTTCCTTGAAGAACGTGAAGTCGGAAAAGAGCCGCAAGCGATAGTGGCCCGCATAGGCGAAGAGCTGCCAGCGGCTTCGCGGCGAGATCTCGAACTTGTAGTGGAGGTTCAAGTTCTCCCGGTCCGTTTTTCCACCTTCGCTGGGGTCGATGCTTCCGAACCTCCCGAGGTCGCCCGAACGGACCGCCCGCAAGGGGATCTGGCCCGAGGCGTTCCAGTCGCCGGCGTAAAGCGAGCCCCAGAGGGAAAGTTCGTGACCCGAGGCAGGCTCCAGGAGAGCGCGGGCCAGGAGGTTGTAGCGCCGGAGGTCCTGAGGGTCGTCGAAGGGGCCGTCCGTCGCGAACACCTCGCCGGCCACCAGCGTGCGGACCCGTCCTACCTCGGGCGAGAGCCCGGCCACGTACCGTTGCGTGTTCCAGAAGCCCCCTTCGGCTTTGACGAAAGGGCGTTCGAAGGAATCCTTCAGGCGAAAGTTGAGGGCTCCGGCGTTGGCGAAATCTCCGTACCGGACGAAGTAGGGGCCCTTGTAGAGCTGGATTCGTTCGACCGTCTCCGGAATGACGAAGTTCGTGTCGGCGTACCCTTGCCCGTGGCCGTGCGTCGGCAGGTTGACCGGCAGGTCGTCCACGAAAACGGCGAAGTCGGTCCCGTGGTCGGCGTCGAAACCGCGCACGAGCCACTGCATGGCCTTGGCACCGCCCTGGTGCTGGGCGACGACGAGGCCCGGAACGTTGTTGAGGATTTCTTGCGTCGTCTCGTGGGGCCGCAGCCGGTAGTCGAGCGCACGGATTTCCTGCGCGGAGCCTGCCGACAGCGGGCGTTCTTCCTCGACGACGATTTCTTCGAGCAGCGCTTCTGGTCGTTCTCGTTCCTGTGCTCGGGTCGGAGAGAGCCCGACGAGCACGAGGCCGACGAGAGACCACACACCCAGAACCCGAGCGTGCATGGACACCTCCTCTCCTCGTCGCTGGAGTTGCCGGAGCGACGTAGACCGATCCGAGGTCGGGTCGATTCCGCTCCGTGCGGAAAGACGGAACGGTGGATTCCTGTCTCAGACGGCCGGGAGGGGAGGGCCGCGGCAGAACGTCCTCGCGGGGGGGCGCAGGACGGGGCTCGGGGCCGCGGGTCGGGGTTCGCCGCCGACCGGGTGGAGGACGGGAAGGACCGGACTTTCCGGAATCCAGCTCGGGAAGTACGGGGTGTCGGCGTGCGTGTGCTCGTTGTTCGCCCGCCCGAAGTGGGGCGCGCCGGCGGGGAGGTCGCGCGAGGCGACGTTCCGAGCTCGGTCGGGCTCGCACTCGTGGTCGTCGTGTTCGGGATGGGCGGAAGAAAAAGGAAGAAAAGAGACGGCGTGTTCGTGAGCGTGCGATCCTCCGGCATGTTCGTGCCGGTAGAACGGAAGAAGCGGGCGGACCGCCGCGCAGAGAAAAAGCGGCAGCAGCGCGCGGGCGAAAGGCCGGAGCCGGCTCCTCGTCACGCCACGGCATTGCCGCGGCGGGCGTGCGGTGTCAACCCGGAGAATTCCGGTAGATTAGGGCTACGTCCCCGGACTCCCCGAGGAAAAAGGATGTCAGCACCTTTTCGATGACCGCGTCGGGTTCCGGGTGCGAAGGGGCGCGGCCGAGGCCGTTCCCGGCGCCGGTAAGGGCGGAGGGGCGGCAGCGGGAAGAAACCGCACGCGCGAGCCGGCAGCTTCCGGCTCCGACCGGGTCCTCGAGGAGGCCGGGATCGTCGCGGATCTCCGGGCACGTGGTGCCGCGCGGAAGACTCCGGTGCCGGGGACAACCACCGGCACCGGAGCGACTTCCGGGACCTGTCCGAGCGTTCAGTTTTTCGGGGGTTCCGGCGTGAGGCGCCCGCCCTCGATCTTGAGGCAGGTTTCCCGATCGAGCTCGAGGTAACCCTGGCCCTTGCAGGCGTTCTTTCCGGCGCACGAGTGGCCCTTTCCGCCGCAGGCACCCATGCCCTTGCACTTGTTGATGCCGTAGCACTTCACCTTGTCCGCCTGCGCCCGATCCGCATGCGCGGTACCGGGCAGTGCGGTACCGGCGAGAAGACCGGCCACGGCCGATGCCAGAACGAGGGTCCTGGAATGCTTTCCCTTCATGTTTCCGAACCTCCTTTGCGTTGTCTCGGTGTCGTCTCGATTCGTGTCTCGTTCGCGCCGCTTCGCTTCGGCGAGCCCGGCGTTCGCTCGGGACCTCGCCGCCGATCCCCGTTCCGTCACTCCTCGACGAGCCCTTCGGCCTGGATCTCGATTTCCACTTCTTCTCCGACGAGCACGCCACCCGTTTCCAGCACTTCGTTCCAGGTGAGGCCGAAGTCCTTCCGGTCGATCGTGGTTTTCGCGGAAAATCCTGCCCGCTTGTTGCCCCAGGGGTCGGTGGCCTCTCCCAGGTAGGCGACGTCGAGCACGACCGGGCGCGTCACCCCGTGGATCGTGAGCTGGCCTTCGAGTTTTCCGTGCTTGCCGTCTTTCGCTACCTCGAGGACGCGCGTGCTCCGGAACTCGATCTTCGGGTACTTGGCGGCGTCGAAAAAACGGGCGGAGCGGAGGTCTTTGTCGCGCTCTTCCACGTTGGTGTTGACGCTGGCGACGTCGATCCACCCTTCGACCCGTGCCTTGCGGGGCTCGGACGGGTCGAAGACGATTTTTCCCTCGAAGCGGTCGAAGCGTCCCTGGACCTTGGTGAACAGGTGCCGGACGCGGAAGGTGACGCTCGTGTGGTCCGGGTCGACCTTGTAGGTGGTGGCGGCCGACGGTGCCGCGAGAAGGAAAAGAAGGGCCAGCGTGGGGAGCACCCGCAGCGCAGGCCGGAGCAGCTTCTTCTGCTCGTGGGGCTTCCGGTCGTCCATCATCGTTTTCCTCCGTCGCTCGTCCTCGCTTTCGCTTTCGTTTCCGAGAAAACCGCCCCGCGGCGCAGGAAGTTCCCGTGCCGGGGGAAAACCGCCGACCTGCTACGAAAGCCGCACGCGCAACGAGGCGGGCGCCCGCAGGACCATCGATCTCCGGTATTCGACGCGAGGGTCCACGTGCAGGTCGGGAAAACGGCGGAAAAGTGCCGGAAGGGCTATCTGCGCTTCGAGCCGGGCGAGGTGAGCTCCCAGGCAGAAGTGCGTACCCTGGCCGAAAGCCAGGTGGGGGTTGGGGTCGCGCGTGACGTCGAGGCGATCCGGGTCGGGAAAGATTTCCGGGTCGCGGTTGGCCGCCGCGAGAAGGAGACCGACGAGCTGGTGTTTGCGGATGCGGTGGCCGCCGATTTCCAGGTCCTCGAGGGCCACGCGGTCCGTGAGCTGGATGGGGCTCGTGTAGCGAAGACACTCCTCCACGGCCAGCGGCGCGAGGGAAGGGTCCTTTCGAAGGCGGCGAGCTTCGCCGGGAAAGCGCGCGAAGGCAAGGAGCGCGTTCGCGAGGAGATTCGTCGTCGTCTCGTGCCCGGCAGCCAGAAGGAGCATGCAAAGGGAGAGAATTTCGACCTCGCTCAGGCGGTCTCCGGACTCGTCCGCGCGCGCGAGAACGCCCAGAAGATCGTCCCGTGGCTCTCGTCTTCGCGTCTCGAGCGCGTGCCGGAAATATTCGGAAAGCTCGGCGAACGCCCGTTCCGCCGGCCCCAGGCCGTCGGGTGCCTGCAAGGGATCGAGAACGGCGGTGAGCGCATCGGACCACGTTTTGAATCGGTCCCGGTCCTCCGTCGGCACCCCGAGAAGCTCGGCGATGACGGCGACCGGAAGCGGGTAGGCGAAGGACTCGATGAATTCGACTTCGTCGTGCCGGGCCATCCGGTCGAGAAGCTCTTCGACCAGTGCTTCGACCTTCGGCCGCAACTCTTCCACGCGCCGGGGGGTGAAGGCCTGGCTCACCAGACGCCGGAGCCGCGTGTGGGCCGGGGGATCGAGCATCAGGAGGTTGCGCCGGAGCGCTTCGGCGAACTCGGGACGCACGCCACCCAGAAGGTCGAGCTTGCGGAAAAAGTCCGCGCGCTCCCGCTCGACCGAAAAGCGGGGATCCCGGAGCACGCGTTCCACGTCGGCGTGCCGCGAGAGGATCCAGCCGCGAAAGACAGGGCTGAAGTAGACCGGGGCTTCCTCTCGGAGTCGCCGGTAGAAAGGATAGGGGTCTCTCCGGAACTCGGGGTGGAAGGGATGGAAAAGTCCGAAGACCGGCTGCGCGAGACGCATCATCCAGCCCTTGTCGAGCGCGGACCGTGCGATGCCCCAGACGGCGAAGAGCACCTTGCGGCGAAAATCGGCTCGCTCCGCGAAGACTCGTTCCATGCCGCGTACCCGGACTGGCGCGTTGGCCAGCGTGGCAAGTCTCCGCGATTCCCCGAAGGCGCGCAAGAGCGGCCGAGCAGGAGCGGCCGAAAAATTCGGTCGACTCCGCGCGATTTTGGCTAAAATGCTCGCGATGTTCGCCTCGCGGGGACTCCAGGCAGAGTGTCCCGGGCTCGATGGGACGGAAGCGTCCGACGCCCTCGCGGTGGCCGAGGAGGCGGCGCGACGAGCGGGCTCGAGGGAACTCCGGTAACGCTCGGTTGCCACTTGACAATTTTTTTCGCTTCGCTAAAGGGGAGCGGAAGGTGAGGAGGTGTTGCGCCTGACAGGAAGTCGAGGGTGAGTTCGAGCACGAAGCTCCCCCGGTAAAGCCGCCGGGCCCCGTGTCGGGCTCCCGCCGCTTCCTTCAGGGACGATCGTTCGGCGACGCCCCACCGGAAATTCCAAGGAGAGGAGGAACTGCGATGCGAAAGGCCGCGTTCGCCGCAGTGGCAGCGTTTGTTCTCGCGGGGACGCTCGCTCCCGACTCGAGGGCGCAGGTTTTTGCCTACGTCACGAACCAGGGAGCAGGAACCGTCTCGGTGATCGACACGTCCACCGACACGTTGGTCACTACCATCCCCGGTTTTGCCATTCCCATCGGCATCACCGTCGCCCCCGGTGAATCGGAAGCTTACGTGACGAATCGAGCGACAGGGACCGTGAGCGTGGTCGACCTTCTCGGGAATACCATCGTGGCGACGATCCCCGTCGGTTCGTTCCCGGAAGTCGTCGCTTTCACTCCGGACGGAAACACCGCCATCGTGTCCAACATGGTCTCGGGCACGGTGTCCTTCATCGATACGGCGACGCGTTCCGTGTTCGACACGTTGGGCGGTTTCTCGCTGCCGGTCGGCATCGCCGTCACCGAGGACGGCAGCCGTGCCTACGTGGCCAATCAGGGATCGGGCGTCGTCTCGGTCCTCGACGTGCCGACGCGAACGGTAGTGGGGAGCGTGTTTCTGGGTGGAAGGCCGCTCCTGGCCGCCATGGGGCCCGGGAGTCAGGAGGTCTACGTGACCAACGACTGCGGGGGCGCGTTCGGTTGCGTGTTCGTCGTGGACACCGCGACGAATCTCTCTCTCGGGTTCGTTCCGGTCGGGGTGCGACCCCAGGGAATCGCGCTCGGAGGTCTCGCGATCTCGCCGTCCACCGGCCTCGGCTACGCTTCCGGCACGTTCTCGCACGACGTGACGGTGTTCGACCTCGCCACGCGGAGTGTCGTCGCGAGGGTCCCCGTAGGTCTCCAGCCACACGGAATCGCGTTGACTCCCGACGGGACGAAGGTCTACGTGGCGAATCTGCATTCCGACACGCTCTCGGTTCTCGACACCGCCACCCTTTCGGTCGACACACTGCCGGGTGGCGGGGGGGCCGACGAGCGTGGCCGTGGCGTGCGTCGGTGACGCGGATGGGGACGGGATCTGCGATGCCCTGGACAACTGCCCTGCAACTTTCAATCCCGAGCAGGAGGACGAAGACGGGGACGGGTCGGGCGACGCCTGCGATCCCTGTCCTCGGGACCCGGACGACGACGCGGACGGGGACGGGGTGTGCGCCGACCTGGATCGTTGCCCGGAGACCCGAATTCCCGAAGCGATTCCCACGATCCGGTTGCGGCCGAACCGTTTCGCGCTCGTCGACTCGGATACGTGGTTCGACACGGACGACAGCGCCTCGAGCCGGGCACGATTCGCACTCGCCGACACGCACGGATGCAGCTGCGAGCAGATCGTGGAGCTCCTGGGGCTCGGCCGGGGACACAGGTTTTTCGGCTGCAGCCTCGGGGTGCTGCGGCGGTTTTCCCGGTCCGAGTGAGGGGAATGGTAGCTACGGCGCGTCGGGCTCCGTTCCGGGTCCGGGTGGCAACCGGCGGTGCTTGCGTTCGGGCTCGGTCCGTACGAGGATCGCGGTCGTGGAAAGCCCGCGAGCGACGGTCTACCGTGTCCTGGCCCACAACACGGCGCGGGATTCGGAAAACAAGATCCACGACGACGCCGTCGCCCGCAGGTTCGGTTTCGCGGGAGGTCTCGTTCCGGGGGTCGACGTTTACGCGTACATGACGCACCCCCTGGTGGAGCGCTGGGGCCGCGACTGGCTCGGTCACGGAAGCTTCGCGGTTCGCTTCGTTTCACCGCTTTACGAGGGCGAGTGGGCGCGGGTGGAAGCCCGCTGGGCGTCGGACGGGAAGGGTGCGGAGGTCGTGCTCAGGAACCCCGCGGGGCGCGTCTGTGCGGAGGGAAAGGCCGAGCTGCGCGAGGGGCCGGGCGAAGCCTGCGCCGGTTCCCGAAGCGCGTCTTCCCGATCGAAAGCCTCCCGCATCCCCGGAGTCCCTGGCGCCGGAGACCCTGCTCGGGTCCCTGGCTTTCACCTTCCGGGCGGACGAAGCCGCGAACTACCTCGCCGACGTGCGCGAGTCTCTCGAACTTTACTCCGAGCACGGACTCGCCCACCCCGGATTCCTCCTGCGAGCGGCGAACGCGATTCTCGTCGCCAACGTGGAGCTCGGGCCGTGGATCCATACGGGCAGCGCCGTTCGGCACCTCGGTCTGGTGGCCGACGGTGACCGGATTTCCGTCCGCGGGCGGGTCCGGGACGAATACGAACGGAAGGGACACCGCTTCGTCGAGCTCGACGTTCTCCTGGTGGAACGAAGCCGCGGTCCTGTCCTCTCCGTCCTCCACACGGCGATCTACCGGCCCCGCCCTGCGCGCACGTGAGCGTGCCGCCTCAAGGCGCGAGGAATTCCACCTCTCCCGTCTCCAGGTCGACGATCGCGCTCGCGATGCGGAGGTCCTCCTGCAACCGGCGCTCGAGAAGCGCGGACTCCCGCGCGAGCCGCGCGGCGCTCTCGAGGGCGCTTCGGCGCTCGGCCTCCCTCAGAATCGCGCGCTCGTCGCCCCGTGCGTGGGCCCGCGAAGCGGACTCGAGAGCGGGCTCGAGTTTTTCGAGAAGAACCCCGAGGCTCGCCGAAGGGGGCGGGGCGCCGGTTCGTCGAGCTTCGAAAGCCGAAGCCACGGCGCCGCAGTTCGTGTGGCCCAGGACGAGGACGAGTCTCGTTCCGAGACTCTCGACGGCGAATTCCAGGCTCGCGATCTCGAGGGGACCGGCGACGTTCCCGGCTACGCGCACCACGAAAAGCTCGCCGGCTTTGCAGTCGAAGAGGATTTCGGGGACGACACGGGAGTCCGCACAGCCGAGGACGGCAGCGAAAGGAGCCTGTCCCTTGGCGAGTGCGCGGCGCTCCGTTTCCGAGACCGGAGCGTGATACCTCGCCGCTCCGGCGAGAAAGCGCCGGTTCCCCTCCCTCAGCCGCTCGAGAGGAGTCTCCATGCCTAACGGTTCGCCGCTGCTGCCTTTCGCTCGGGCACGAAGGTGATGAGCACGTCGCCCGCGTTCACCGTGTCGCCTTTCCGCACCCGGACTTTTTCCACGACCGCGTCGCGCGGGGCGGCGACGCCGCTCTGCATTTTCATCGACTCGATGATGACGAGGTCCTGCCCCGCGTACACCCGCTCCCCTTCCGAGACGAGCACCTCCACGATCAGGCCCGGCATCGGGCACACGAGGCTGTCGACTTCCGAGTCGGCTTGCGGTTCCGGCATGAAGCGCACGAGCTCCCACTCGCGGGGCGAGTAGATTTCGCACGTTCGCCGCACGCCGTGGTGAGCCGTGCGGATGAAGTTCCCTTCGTACTGGAGGCGGAAGCGGTATCGCCGCCCGTCGATGTGAAGCCGGAGACGGCGGCGATAGTATTCGAAGGGCGGCGTCGTGACCTCGTAGGAACGGTCGTCCACGTGGACGGTCCACCGGTCGGGCTCGTCGTGCCGGACGAGTCGTACCTCGAAGACGGGATCCCCCGCCTTGACGACGTACCGGGTTTCCTTGCGCTCCTGCTTGACGCCACCCACGTGGGGGGCGATCGGTTTCATGGATTCGACGACGAGTACGTGGCGGTTGTGGTAGACGAGAACGGCGGCAACGACGATCCGGTGGAGCGTCCCGAGTGGAGGCTCGGGCAGGGTCCCCCGGTCGCCGAAGTTCCGAGAGATGAAGTCGGTCGAGAGGTTGCCGGCGGCGAACTCCGGGTGTTCGAGGATGGCGCTGAGAAAATCGATGTTCGTCGACGGGCCCTCGATGAGATATCCGTCCAGGGCGTCGACGAGGCGCGAGCGCGCCTCTTCGCGGGAGTCCCCGTAGGCGATGACCTTCGCGAGGAGCGAATCGTAGTAGACGCTCACGTAGCTGCCGGCCTCGACACCGCTGTCGATGCGGATTCCGCGGCCCCGCGGCTCCTCGTACTGCGTGATGGGGCCCACGGAAGGCAAAAAGCCGCGTTCGGGGCTCTCGGCGCACACGCGCGCCTCGATGGCCCACCCCCGGAGTCGGACGTCGTCCTGCGTGAAGGGCAGGGGTTCTCCGGCGGCTACGCGGAGCTGGAGCTCGACGAGGTCGAGCCCCGTGACGGCTTCGGTCACGGGGTGTTCGACCTGGAGTCGCGTGTTCATCTCGAGGAAGTAGAAGCTTCCCTCGCCGTCGGCGATGAACTCCACGGTTCCGGCATTCACGTAGCCCGCGGCGCGGGCGAGCTCTCGTGCGGCGTGCGACATGCGTTCCCGCAGCCTTTCGTCGACGGCCGGCGAAGGCGCCTCCTCGATGATTTTCTGGTAACGGCGCTGGACCGAGCACTCGCGTTCGCCGAGGGAGACCACGTGACCGTGGCGGTCGGCCAGAACCTGGATTTCGATGTGGCGGGGCCTCTCGACGTAACGCTCGACGAACACGCGGTCGTCGCCGAAGGCTTTGCGGGCTTCGGCCTGCGAGGCCGCGAGGGCGTCTTCCATCTCCTCGGGGCGGAAGACGATCCGCATCCCCTTTCCGCCTCCGCCGCCCGCGGGCTTGAGCAGCACGGGGTATCCGATTTCCTCGGCGATCTCGCGAGCCTCGACGGCCGAGCGCACAGGCGTCTCTTTGCCCGGTACCGTGGGAACCCGCGCCTTTTTCGCGAGCTCTTTGGCGGCGATCTTGTCCCCCATGAGCGTGATGGCTTCGGCCGGAGGCCCCACGAAGACGAGACCCGCCTGCGCGACCAGACGGGCGAAGGCCGCGTTCTCCGAAAGAAAGCCGTAGCCCGGGTGGATGGCTTCGGCGCCCGTGCGGCGTGCCGCTTCGACGATCTTTTCGCCCACCAGGTAGGACTCGAGCGGGGTCGCTCCTCCGAGCGGGACGGCCTCGTCGGCCACCTTCACGTGTACGCTCCGCACGTCGGGCTCCGAGTAGACCGCGACCGTGCGGATCCCGAGCCGCCGGCACGTGCGCATCACGCGCACGGCGATTTCTCCGCGGTTCGCGACGAGAACTTTCCGGAACACGGCTCGCCTCAGAGGGGGACGTTCCCGTGCTTGCGGCGCGGCAGGGTCACGTCCTTCGTTTCGAGAACCTGGAGCGCGCGGATGATCCGCCGCCGGGTGTCGCGCGGGAAGATGACGTCGTCGATGTAGCCGCGTCGTGCGGCGAGAAAGGGGTTCACGAAGGCCTTCTTGTATTCCTCCATTTTCTCCTCGAGGTAGGCCTGGGGGTCCGGAGCGCTCGCGATTTCTTTCCTGTAGAGGATTTCCACGGCACCCTTCGGTCCCATGACGGCAATCTCCGCCGTGGGCCAGGCGTAGACGACGTCGGCCCCGATGTGCTTGGAGTTCATGACGACGTAGGCTCCGCCGTACGCTTTCCGCAAAAGGACCGTGATGCGGGGAACCGACGCTTCCGTGAAAGCGTAGAGGAGCTTCGCTCCGTGCCGGATGATTCCTCCGTGTTCCTGCTCGGGGCCGGGCATGAATCCCGGTACGTCCACGAGACAGACGAGCGGGATGTTGAAGTCGTCGCAAAAGCGCACGAAACGCGCGGCCTTCATCGAAGCTTCCGTGTCGAGGACACCGGCGAGCACGGCCGGCTGGTTCGCGATGAGCCCGACGGTCTCTCCGCCCAGGCGGCCGAACCCGCAGATGATGTTCCGCGCGTACCCCGAGTGGACTTCCAGGAACTCGCCCCCGTCGAGGATGCTCCGGATGACGATGCCCATGTCGTAGGTCTGGCCGGGGTCGAGCGGGACGAGGTTGTCGAGCGCCGGGTCCACCCGGTCGTCGGGGTCGCGGAGGTCGATGATGGGAGCCTTCTGCTTGTTGTTGGAGGGGAGGTAGCTCACGAGTCTCCGGACCTCGCGCAAGCACAGGATGTCGTTCGGCAGGACGAAGTGGGCGACACCACTTTTGCTCGCGTGGACCGCGGCACCGCCGAGCTCTTCGAAGGTGATTTCCTGGTGCGTGACGGTTTTGACCACCTCGGGCCCCGTCACGAACATGTAGGAGGTGCCCGCGACCATGAAAATGAAATCGGTCATGGCGGGGCTGTAGACGGCGCCGCCGGCGCAAGGGCCCATGATGCACGAGATCTGGGGCACGATGCCGCTCGCGTGGACGTTGCGGTAGAAGATCTCGCCGTAGGCCGCGAGCGAGTCGACGCCCTCCTGGATACGCGCGCCGCCGGAATCGTTGAGCCCGATGATCGGTGCCCCGACGCGCACCGCCATGTCCATCGCGGCGCAGATCTTGTGCGAGTGCATCTCCCCGAGAGATCCTCCCATCACGGTGAAGTCCTGGCTGAAGACGAAGACCTCCCTTCCGTCGATGGTGCCGTGGCCCGTCACGACCCCGTCGCCCGGCCAGGGCCGCTCGCCGCGGCTCGTCTCGAGCATCCCCATCTCCTCGAACGAGCCCTCGTCGAGGAGGAGTTCGATCCGCTCGCGGGCCGTGAGCTTGCCCCGTGCGTGCTGCGCCTCGATGCGGTCCCGGCCTCCGCCTTCGAGGGCGGCACGGCGCAGCTCTTCCAACCGCGCGAGGATCTCGTTGGACGCAGCCGTTTCTTTCATCGCGTGACCCCGCGTGCGGCGCAATATTCTTGCTTGCCCGCAGCGAGTCAACCGAGCGGGGTCTTCACCGGCCCCGGACAGCGGCGGACGCGGGGAAACAGCTCTGCGGAAACACCTCCGTTGCCGAATCGTCGGTGCGAGAAAGCGACGAGCTCGACGATCCTTCGCCGGCGCGTCGGTGCCCTGGCCTACGCCTGCGTGCTGGCAGCGGATGCCGGGGCGCGACTTCGTACTCCCGGAAAACGACACACGGTGTTCGCTCTCCCGAGGGGTGGCTGCACGCGCTCGGAACGTGGGGGAACGGCCGCTTGCTAGCTCGGGTCCCGGCGGCTAATCCGGCTCGGTATGCCGCCGAGGAAACTCGCCTCCGCGCTCCGAGCGGAACGGACGCCATTTGCCTTCGAAGGCACCCGAGGAGGTGCGGAAACCCGCACGACCCGTCCCGGTCTCGTTCCCGAAATCTTCGCGGTTTCCTTCGCGCTACTGCTCTTCGAGGTGAGTTACACCCGTGTTTTCGCTTACAAGCTGCCCTATTTTTTCACGTATTTCGTCCTGGGCGTGTGTCTTCTCGGGCTCGGTGCCTCGGCGGCGACCGTTGCCGCCTGGCCGAGGCTTCGCGGCGCGGAGCCGGGCCGCGTCGTACCGTGGGCCTGTCTTCTTGCGGGCCTCGCCGCGGGTGCGGGCTATCCGGCGGTCGCCCGGATTCAGCTCAACGCATTTTTTCTCACGGAGAGTCCGCGCGAGTTGCTCGCCTTCTTCGCGCTCGCGGGCCTCGTCTTCCTGCCCTTTTTCGCGGCCGGCATCGCCGTCGCGAAGATTTTTTCCGGTGCCCCCCGGGCCGCGCACCTGCTCTACGGAGCCGATCTTCTCGGGGCCGCGCTCGGAGCCGGGGCCAGGCGTGCCGCTTCTCCTCGTGCTCACGCCTCCCGGGGCGATCGAGTTCGCGGGGCTCCTGCTGGTGCTCGCGAGCTTGCGCCTGGGCAGGAGTGTCCGCGGCCTTCGGTGGACGGCCTTGGCGGCATTCCTCGGCCTCTCACCCTGGGTCGTGAAACCCGATTTTCTGCCGGACGCCGTCACCGAATGGCCCAAGACACTGGGCTTCTACGACGCACGGCGGGTACCGGCGGTCTTCACGCGCTGGCATCCCATCTATCGGGTCGACGTCGTGCGTGTGTTCGAGGACCGCTACTTCATCAACCACGACGGTGCCATGGCGTCGGCTCTCTACCCGTTCTCGGGGGATCTCTCGGAGCTGCGCCGTTTCGAGACGGACTCCCGTTCTTACCCGTTCGCGATTCTGGGCCCGGGCGCGAAAGTGCTCGTCGTGGGAGCTGCCGGAGGCCAGGAGATCCTGGCTTCTCTTTACTTCGGCGCGAGCGAGGTCACGGCCGTCGAAGTGAATCCCGTCACGGTTTCTCTCTTGACCGACCATTTTGCGGACTACACGGGACACCTGGCCGAGCATCCCCGGGTGCGGCTGGTGAATGCGGAGGGAAGGGCGTTCGTGAGCGCGTCGCGGGAGAAGTGGGATCTCGTCTGGTTCGTCGCCCCCGATTCCTACACGGCCGTCAACGCCGCCACGTCGAGCGCGTTCGTTCTGACGGAAAGCTACCTCTACACCGTCGAGATGATCGAGGAGAGCCTCCGCCACCTCACGGACCGGGGCATCGTCTGTGCCCAGTTCGGGGACGCCATGTACGACAAGAAGCCCAACCGGACGGCCCGCTATGTCTCGACGGCGCGGGAGGCGTTCCGCCGGCTCGGCGTGGAAGACTTCGAGAAGCACGTCCTGGTCGCGACGTCCCCCGATTTCTGGGGTCTTTCGACGATCCTTCTCAAGCGACGTCCCTTCACTCGCGCCGAGGTAGAGGCCTTTCTCGAGCACGCAAGCAAGCTTCCCGGTAACCGGGCGCGGCTTGCGCCGGGCCACGATCTCGATTCGGGGCCGGTGCGGCTCGTGGCTTCCCTTTCGCGGGAGGAGCTCGAGAGCTTTTTGCGCAGGCACCCCTACCGCCTCGATCCCGTCTACGACGACGCGCCGTTTTTCTGGCATTTTGCCCGCTTTCTCGACGCGTTCGAGGATACCCCGCTTCGCCGTGCCCAGCTCGACTGGGAAGACGGCCTGGGCGAGCGGGTCCTCGTCGTGCTCGCCGGAGTGTCGGCGGTTTTTGCGGTGCTCGTGCTTTCGGTCCCCGTTCTGGCCGTGCGAAGCGAGTGGAAGCGGCGCCCTCGGAAGCTCGCCGTGGCGGTCTACTTCGGGGGACTCGGGCTCGGTTTTATGTTCGTCGAGGTATGCCTGATCCAGCAGTTCACGCTTCTCCTCGGGTTTCCGACCTATTCCCTGACCGTGACGCTGGCCACGCTGCTCGTCTCGGCGGGTCTCGGAAGCCTTTCGAGTGGGTTCTGGGGGACGAAGTTTCGCTTTCTCGTGGTGTCCTGGTGCTTGCTCGCCTTCTGGGTCGCCCTTCTGGCCTACGGTCTGCCCGCCACGACGGGGAGCTTGCTTTCGCTTCCGATGTGGGTGCGGGTTCCGACCGTCGTTCTCGCCGTGCTGCCGCTGGGGCTCGTGATGGGCGGTTTTTTGCCTTTCGGTCTCCGGCGAATCGCGGAGGTCGATCCACATCCGGAAGCTTATGTCGCGTGGGCCTGGGCCGTGAACGCCTTTGCTTCCGTCGTGGGCTCGGTCGTCGCGACGATCCTCGCCATGGGTTTCGGGTTCTCGAAGGTCCGGTGGGCCGCCCTCGGGGTCTACGCTCTCGGTATCCTCGCCTTCCGGCCGTTCGTGCGCGGCATCCGTTAAGCCCGAGAAGCACGCTTTCGGTCAGCCCTGTCCTCCTCTTGCGAGAAGAAAGGCGCCGAGAACCAGAAAGAGCACGCCTGCCGCGCGCTGGATCCAGAGAGGCGGAACGGCGCGGGCGAGTGCTTCTCCGGCGAGCACGGCAATGGCGGTCGTGGTCACCAGAGCGAGGGCAGCGCCTACGAAAACCGTGTGGCCGAGGAGCCGCTCGCCGCGAGGGACAGCGTCGCGAGCTGCGTTTTGTCGCCGAGTTCCGCGAGGAAGACCGCCGCGAACGTGGAAAGAAAAAGCTTCCAGTCCATGGGGCGATGTTTTCCGGAAGAAACCGGCGGAAACAACATGCCGCCCCCCGGACGCGACGGAGCGCGTCCCTCCGGATGTGACGTTTCGCCCAACGAATCGGGGCGCGACGGAGCGCGTTCCTCCGGATGGCCGCGTGGCCGTCGATGGCGAGGCCCTGGTCACTTCCGGCGCGCCTTCCGACGGGGGATTCCGTAGGCCCGCAGTTTCCGGTGCAGGGTGTTCTCTCCGATGCCGAGTGCCCTGGCCGTCTCCTTTCGGTTTCCGCCGAGGCGTGCGAGCGTCTCGAGGATGTGCCTCTTTTCGACCTCGGCCAGCGTCTGGATTCGCTCCGGTGCCTCTCGGACTTCCGGCGAGGCCCGCAGGGCCCGGATTTCCGGGGGCAGGTCCTCGACGCGGATGGTCGGCTGGTTTTCGGCGAGAACCACGGCGCGTTCGATCGCGTGCTCGAGCTCGCGCACGTTCCCGGGCCAGTCGTAGGCGAGCAGAAGGTCGAGGACTTCCGAGGAAAGGGAACAGGGTCCGCACGAGTACGCCGCGCAAGTTTTCTGGATAAAGGAGCGGGCGAGGGGGAGGAGATCCTCTTTTCGGTTCCGAAGTGGAGGGATTTCGAGTTCGACGACCCGCAGGCGGTAGTAGAGGTCTTTCCGGAACTTCCGCTCGGCGACGAGGTCCGCGAGATTCCGGTTCGTAGCTGCCACGATGCGGACGTCGACACGACGGTCGCGGTTCACCCCCACGGGGCGAACCGTCCGCTCCTGGAGGACGCGCAGCAGTTTTACCTGAAGGGCAGGGGAGGTTTCGCCGATCTCGTCGAGAAAAAGCGTGCCCCCGGACGCCGCTTCGAAAAGTCCCGCACGATCCTCGACGGCACCCGTGAAGGCTCCCCGCTTGTGGCCGAAGAGCTCGCTTTCGAGAAGTGGCTCCGGAAGGGCCCCGCAGTCGACGGCGAGGAAGGGGCCGTTCCGGCGCCGCGAATGCTCGTGAACGAGACGGGCGAGGCGTTCTTTGCCCGTGCCGCTCTCTCCCGTGAGCAGCACCGTGGCGTCCGTGGGTGCGACCCGCAGGGCGAGCTCGACGACCCGCCGCATCGAAGGGCTTTTGGCCACGAACTCGCTCCCGTCCCGAAGCCTCAGGACGTCGCCCGCGAATCGTTGCCGCAAAACTTCCATATCGGTAGCTCTTCGGACTTCCATGATGGCAGTCAGGAGCCTGGCCGGCAAGGTGTCTCCCTCCCGCCGGGCCATCCCGCACGTGTCTTCTCGACCGGCCCGGAGCTGGCATGCCCTTCGCTCCACGCCGGTGACAGGGCCGTGGAACTGCAAGCAGGGGCGGGTCCCCGCGAGGGATTCACCGAACCGGAGGGAAAAAGATGAGCACGTTCACAGCCTCGAACGATACGCAGAGGGAAAAAGTCGCCTACGCGGCAACGCTCGGGTCCGTCGTCGCGGCCTTTCTTGCCTCGGCGTGCTGCGTAGGTCCTTTCGTCCTCGCAGTACTCGGTCTCGGAGGTGCAGGGCTTCTCCTTCGTTTCGAGCCTTACCGCCCCTACCTGCTGACCGTGACGCTTCTTTTTCTCGCGGCGGGCTTTTACCTCGTGTACGGGAGACCCCGGGCTCGCACGTCGGCGGAAAGCTGCGAGTGTCCGGCACCGCGAACGAACCGTGCCGGGAAGGTTCTGCTCTGGTTCGCGACGGGTCTCGTCGCGATCTTCCTCGCCTTCCCGTACGTGGCGCCCTACCTATTGTTCTGAGAAAGCGACGGCCGTGGACCGCTCGCGTCGAGCCGACACCCCGATGCCCTCGCTCGCAAAACCTCGCTGTTTCGAAGACGGCTCTCCCACACGCCCGGTCTCTTCCCGAACCGTGTCGTCACTCGTGCGAGAAGAGGCCGGAGAACTCTTGCCGGAGCCCCACTTTCTCTGCCAATCGCCCGACTGCCCCACCGTGTACGTCTCGGCGTCGCGGCGGCATCGAATACCCAAATCCGACCTTACCGTCCGGGTGGGCTTCAAAAAGAAAGAGGACCCGATCCTTCTCTGTTACTGCTTCGGTTACGACCGTCGATGGGTCCGCGAGGAAGTCCGTCGGCAGGGTTACACCGATGTCCAGGCAGTGATCACCGCGCGGGTGCGTGCCGGCGAGTGTCGCTGCGAGGAGACGAACCCCAGGGGGCGATGTTGCCTCGGTGAGATCGCAAAAGCGGTCCGCGAGGCGAAAGAGCTTCGAGCAAAAGGGCCTCCTGTGAGAACGGGCTCGAAAGAGGAGAAGAAAATGACGCAAACCTCGTCGTGTTGCGGTCCCCGGAAGGACGAAGTCGACCTCGCCATCGTGGGCGGCGGCTCCGCCGCCTTCGCGGCGGCCATTCGGGCGGCCGACCTCGGCGCTTCGGTCCTCCTCGTGGAGAAGGGAAGGCTCGGCGGCACCTGCGTCAACGTGGGTTGCGTGCCCTCGAAAACGCTTATCCGGGCTGCCGAGGTTTTCTGGCGTGCCGGCCACCACGATTTCGCGGGGGTTCGCACGGACGCGGCGGGGATCGACTTCGGGCGGGTCGTCGAGCAGAAAGACGAGCTCGTTTCCCGCCTGCAGCAGGAAAAATACTGGGACGTTCTGGCCGCGTATCCTTCGGTCGAGCTCGTGAGGGGACGAGCCAGGTTCGGCGACGACGGGAAACTCCACGTCGACGGCGCACTGGTGGAGGCGCGTCGGATTCTCGTTGCAACCGGCGCCAGTCCCTGGGTACCGCCGATTCCCGGGCTCGAAGGCGTGTCCTATCGGACGAGCACGGAAGCGATGGAGCTGCGCCGACTTCCGAGCACGCTGATCGTTCTCGGGGGTGGTGCCGTGGGACTCGAGCTTGCTCAGGCTTTCGCTCGCTTCGGGAGCAAGGTCACGGTCGTCGAGGCGCTCCCCCGGATCTTGCCCGCCGAAGACGCCGAGATTGCCTCCGCCCTGGGAGAGTACCTCGAAGCCGAAGGCATCGAGATCCGTAGAGGAGCGGCCGTTCGCGGCGTCGAGAGAGGGGCACGGGGCGTTCGCGTACAGCTCGAAGGACTCGTCCTCGAAGCCGAGGAACTCCTCGTCGCGACCGGCCGCCGGCCGAACACGGCCGGCCTCGGGCTCGAGTCCGCGGGAATTCGAACGGGCAAGAAGGGGGAAGTCCTGGTCGACGAGTACCTCGAGACGTCGCGGACCGGCGTCTACGCCGCGGGCGACGTTCTCGGCGATCCGATGTTCGTCTACGTCGCGGCCCACGCGGGAGCTCTCGCGGCGGAAAACGCCCTTCTCGGAAACCGGAGGCGGTACGACGTTCGCGTCCTGCCGCGCGTCACGTTCACGGATCCGGCCGTGGCTTCCGTGGGACTCACGGAAGAGGAGGCGCGGGGCCGCGGAGTTCCCGTAGCCGTCTCCCGGTTACCGATGGCGGCGGTTCCGCGTGCGCTCGCTGCGCGCGATACGCGGGGGCTCGTGAAGCTCGTCGCACACGCCGAGACGGGAGAGATTCTGGGAGCCCATGCGCTCGCACCCGAGGCGGGGGAGATGATCCAGGAAGCTGCGCTGGCGATCCGGTTCGGGATGACCACGGGCGACCTGGCTTCTCTTCTTCACCCCTACCTCACGAACGCCGAAGCCTGGAAGCTCGCCGCGCAGGGGTTCGAGAAGGACGTCTCGAAACTTTCGTGCTGCGCCGCTTGATTCGGCTGGAAGTAAGGGAGATTGCGAAAGGAACGGAGGTTGCCCGGAGTGACGGAGGGCAGGCTGCACGAGCGAGAAACGGACGCTTCGTCTTCGGGAGGGTTCATGAAAGTACTTCGGTCGTTGTTGGCGTCTCTGGCATTCGGCGCTCTGGTGTGTGCCGTGCATCCCGTCGGCGCAGAACCGCCGCGAGGCAAGGTCGAGACGGTTCGCCTCCACGTGGAGGGGATGACCTGCGGTGGCTGTGCCGCGGCTGTCCGGGTTGCCCTCGGTCGGGTCGACGGCGTCCGCAAGGTCGAGGTCAGCTTCGAGGAAAAGGCGGCAACCGTCGTCTACGACCCGGCGAAGACGACCCCGGAAGCCCTCGTCGAGGCGGTCGAGAAACTGGGTTACGGCGCGAGGGTCGATGGTGGCGGGTGAACCCCGTCACACGAAGCGCTTGAGCTTGGCCCACAGGGCCGGGAGCGACTCGCGGAGTCCCCTGCAGACGAAAATCCGAGTCCCGTCGACGACGGCGTAGGGCACGCGGACAGTCGGCCCCGGCTCCACGTTCTCGAAGAGTGCCTCGAGCCGCTCCGCGGAAATCTTGCCGACGACCAGCACGACGCCTCCATCCAGGTCGCCGGGTCCCCAGAGCCAGTAGCTGTTGTGCGGACTTCTGGCCGGCGGAAGGCCGTAGTGCCGCCCGAGAAGATCGACCGCGCCGGCTTCCCCGTAAGAAAGACCGACGATCCTCGCCCTTTCCCGGTCCGCTTCGGGGAGCGCACGGTAGGTGCGGGCAACGGTCTCCACGAGCTCCTCCCAACCGAGGCGATCTGCCAGGTGTTGGGGAACGGCACCGCTGTAGTGCCGCTCTTCGGCCGGGGCGCGAAGGCCCAGCCACTCCGAGTATCGCACGAGCCCTTCCGCGGAAAGAAGAGGGATACCGAATGGAGCCAGAAGGGCTCCGCTGACCGACACGAGGGCTACGAGTCCGACTCGCAGCAGCGGGCTACCCGACACGCGCTCGAGGAACACGCCTCCCGCCGCTGCGAGAATCGGGTACGCGGGGCCCAGGTAGTAGGGCTTGCCGCCCTGGACGAGAAACAGTCCTAGAACGACCAGGTAGAGGACCCCGAGGGCTACGAACCTTCGCCCGCGAGCGGAGAAAAAAAGAAAAAGAAGCCCCGGAAGCCACACCACGAGAGTCCCGGGGTTCGTCTCGAGAATCTGAGCGCCGAGATACTCGAGCGGAGAGAACTCGGAGACCTTCAGCGTCGTCGCGTTCCGCATGAACTCGAGCGTCGGAAATCCGTGCCGCAGTTGCCAGAAAACGTGAGGCGCAAACAGCAAGGCCGCGAGAGCAGCGCCCACCCAGAAGGGTGCGCGGAAAAAATCCCTTCTCTCGCGAGAGAGGCACATCCCGGCCGCGAGACCGAAAAGGAAAAAGCCCATGCTGTATTTGTCGAGGAGGCCCAGTCCCGCGACGAGGCCGAACGGGATCCAGAGCCTCGTGTCCTGTCGATCGACCCGGAGGACGAAGAGATAGGCACCCGCGGTCCAGAAAACGAGGTCGAAGGCGTTCATCGAATAGAAGCTGTCGACAGCGAGGACGAGCGGCATCGCGAGGACGGTGAGTGCGGCGAGTCCCTGCGCGAACGCAGCCCCACCCATCCGTCTCGCCAGGCATCCGGCCAGGAAAACGAGGAAGCCGCCGGCCAGGACGGCGGGCAGCCGAATCGCGAGGACCGAGTCGCCGAAAAGGCGCCGCGTAAGCGCCAGCACGGCAATCGAGAGGGGAGGATGGTCCACGTAGCCCCAAGCAAGCCGCTCGCTGCAAGCGACGTAGTAGAACTCGTCGCGGAAGTAGCCGTCGCCGAGATTCGCGACGACGTGGAGAAAGACCTTGACGGCCGCGAGACCCAGAAGGAGAAGGGTCGCTCTCGGGGGAATGTCGGCGCCCGCCGCCGAGGAGGGCGTGGGCTCGTAGCCCGATCTTTTCACGGTTTTCCCGCTTCGTGCCCGGCCGCCCAGTCGAGAATGCGCCGGATGTCCGCATTCCCGCCCGAGAGCACCGCGACCGCGGGGCCGGCCGGAAGCTCGACTTTCCTGTGTCGGACGGCGGCGAGCGCCGCCGCGCCCGAGGGCTCCACGACGAGCTTTTCTTTCTCGAGGAGGAAGCAGGCCGTCTCCATGATTTCCTCGTCCGAGACGAGGACGAGGTCGTCGACGTAGCGCTGGATATGCGCGAAGGTGAGCTCGCCGCCCCGCACCGGCTTGAGGCCGTCGGCCACCGTTCTCGCCTCGCGCAGCCTGACGAGCCTGCCTCTCTTGCGGCTCCGGTACATTTTCGGTGCCCCCTCGGGCTCGACGCCGACGACCAGGATACTCGGGTCCGTTTCTTTCAGCGCCGTGGCGATACCCGAGACCAGGCCGCCTCCCCCGACGGGCACCAGGACGGCACGGACCCCCGGCATCTCCTCGAGGATTTCGAGACCGATCGTCCCCGTACCCTCGACGATCCGGGGGTCGTCGAAGGGGCGCACGAGCTCCCAGCCTCGTTCCCGCGCGATGTCCTCGGCGCGCTTCCGAATGGCTTCGGACGTGGGTCCTCCGAAGACCACTTCCGCGCCGTAGGCGCGGGTTCCCTCGACCTTGTGGGGCACGGAAGAATCGAGCATCACGACGGTCGCCCGTACGCCGAGAAGCTTCGCCGCGAGCGCCACGGCCTGGGCGTGGTTGCCCGAAGAGTGGGCCACGACGCCTCTCGGGCCTTCGAGGGACGCGATCTTGTTGTACGCGCCACGGATCTTGAAGCTCCCGGTCTTCTGGAGGTTTTCGCACTTGACGTAAACCTCCGCTCTCTCGGAAGACTTGACCGGCAGCAGGGGCGTGCGAATGGCCACTCCGCGGATTCTCTCGCGAGCCGCCCGGATTTCTTCGAGTGTGACGAGGCGCGGATGTCGGCCGGGCGGGTGGCCGGCGGGCCCGAACGCTTGACGGGGCCCTGCGGTGCTTTCTTTCGGAGTTTTCACGGGCGCCACACCGCCTCGAGCAGGCGGAGCAGATTGCCGCGCAAGATCTTCTCGAGCTCCGTTTCGCCGAAGCCGCGGCGCCCGAGCGCCACGACGAGAAACGGAAGATCGGCGTAGCTCGAGAGGACCGCCCGGTAGTTCGCGTCCATGTCCGTACCGAGGCAGACGTGCTCCGCACCGACCGCGTCGACGAGCTCGGCGATTCGGTCCGCGAACTCGGCGAGCGTCGAAATCCCGATTCCCGCAGGCCAGGCTCCGACGACGCCACCCGCCTCGGCGACCGCACGCGCAAGATCGAGCGATACGAACCGGTTTTTCGGAAAGGAACGGGGAGGGGTGCTTTCCCGGTGGATGTGCGTGTGGGACGCAAGGACGGGTTTGCTCGAAATGTCGAGAACGCCGCGGACGGTCGCCTCCGAACCGTGTGCCACGTCGATGACGATACCGAGTCGGTTCATCTCCCGGACCACTTCTCGGCCCACGGCTGTGAGGCCGCCGTGCCGGGGCTCTTCGGTCTGGATGTCTCCGAGTTCGTTCGTGCGGTAGTGGACGAGCGTGAGAACCCGGATGCCGTCCCGGTAGGCTTCTTCGAGCCGTTCCGCCCTGCCTTCGAGGAAGTCGCCGCCTTCGACCCCGAGGATCATGCCGGGACGCTGCACGTCGCTTTGCCCTGCCTCTTCGGGCTTCTCGACGATACGCACGAGTCCGCGTTCGGCGAGCCGTCGCAGGTTGGCGACCTGACGCCGGTAGGAGGAAAAGGCCTCCCCAGGCTCGAACTCGCGGACGGCGCGCAGCCCGGAGCGGGAAATCCCGAGGACCGGAAAATCGGCGACGGCCGCGAAGACCGCGGCGCCCACGCCGCCGAGGAGCATGTCGCGGACCGTCTCCTCCTCGAAGGTGCCGAGTGCGGCGTAAGCTCGGAGCGGAAGGGAAAGCCCCCGTGCGTCACGCACGAACGTGCGGCCCGGATGCGCGTGGGCATCGAGCGCCCGATGTCGCCCCAACCACGCCCGGGCGGCGTGTACTTCGCCTTGGGTGGGCGTGAAGCCGAGTCGCCGTCGGCGGCGCAGGAACCACCAGACTCCGAGCCCCCCGGCCGCGACCAGGGCGAGTGCCAGGAGCTTTCGGCGCGTGATCTTCACGGCCGGCGTCTATAGCCGTTCGGGGAGGCCGGGGAAAGGAACTTGCGGGGGCCGCCTTTCATTCCACCGCGTAACCGAGCTCTCTGAGCTGCGCTTTCGTTTCCTCGTCGAGGGCTACCGTCGGAGCGCTTCTCGGCTCGGCAGTCACCTTGCGGTGCATTTCGTCGAGGCGGGCGGAGAGAGCGCGGGCCTCCTCGGGTGGGAGGCGGCCGGGTCGTTGCTCTTTCGGATCCCGGGAGAGGTCGTAGAATTCGACCTTGCCGCTTTTCGTCCGGATGGCTTTGTGAGTCCCCGCGACGACCGCCGAGCGGTGCGGGTCGGGACCTTGCCAGGATCGCTTCGAGGGGGCGGAAGCCCGCTCGATGTAGACCCACGCATGTCGCCGGCCCTCGCCCCTGTCCCGACCTTCGAGAAGGCGGCGAAAAGACTTTCCTTCGAGGCCGCGGCCCGAATCCACCCGTGCGTAGTCGAGGATCGTGGCCGCGATATCCACGTGGGAGACCGGTACGTCCACGGCCGCCGGTTCGGTGCGTCCGGGCGGCACAACCACGAGCGGGATCCGGACGAGCTCCTCGTAGAGCGAGTGTCCGTGCCCCATCCATCCGTGGTCGCGAAACTCCTCCCCGTGGTCCGAGGTAAAGACGACGAGCGAGTTCTCGAGGAGCCCGCGTCTTTCGAGCTCCGCGAAAAACCGCCGCAACTCCCGGTCCAGGTTTTTCACCTCCGCGTCGTAGACCTTTTCGAGGAGTCGCAACGGGTCTCTCTTGTTGTCGGGCAAGCCCTTCAGGTCGCCGAGGTCGTGAAGGAGTTTTGTCCGCTCCTTCTCCTCGGCCGAAAGGTCGGAACGGGCGAGAACTTCCTCGAGGACGTCCGGGGGCGGCAAGTACGGGACGTGCGTATCCATGTAATGGAGGTAGACGAAGAGAGGTTTTTTTCTCTCCTCCGTCCCGAGTCCCTCGAGCCAGCGAAAAAAGGCGTCGTGGACCCTGGCGGCACTGCACTTCCGGCGGCACTGGGGACGGCGGACGGATCCGTCCCTTCCTCTTCGCACCACGAGCTCGAAATGGTGGAATCCCTGGTCGAAAGTATAGAATCGGTTGACGAGGCTGTTCGCCACGAAGGCAGAGGAGAGGTAACCGCGCCCCGAAAGACTTTCCGCCAGAGTCGGAAGCTCTTCCCGCAGCGCCTTTCCGATCCGCGTCACGCCGTGCTGCGAGGGATAGAGTCCGGTGAAAAGCGACGCCACCGAGGGCTCCGTCCAGCTCGACTGGGCGTAGGCGCGCCGGAAGACGACGCCTCGGCGAGCGAGCTCGTCGAGAAAGGGCGTAAGGCCGTCCCGGTTCCCGTAGACTCCGAGCCGGTCCGCGCGCAGCGCGTCGGCGACGAGGAGAAAGATGTTCGGGGGAGGCGGGGATGGGCGGCAGGCGCAGAGAAGAGCCGCGAGGCACGCCGCCAGCGTGACGGTACCGGCCGGCCGGTAAGTGCAGAAGCCGGCCAGAGCGATTCCGAAGGGCCCGGCGGGCGAAGAGGTTTTCGACCGGCAACCCTGCGCTCTCCCGCCCTCGAGGGATGCCGCGGCATCTCGCTCGAAACTCTAACAGCCGGCCCCCTGCGAAGAAAGCGAAGTCAGCAGGGGAAGGCGTGCCGCGCAGGTGGCACGGCCGGGAAGCCGTGAAAAAAATTTGCGCCTGCGTCACCGGGCCCTATGGAGTCGATGTTTTTTCGGCGGAATTCCCGCGACGCGGGATTTTTCGACGAGGCGGGTGTGGGTCGAAGGGGCGAGCTTGTCACGTCTCGTGCCCTCTGCTACGAACGACCGCAGCGGGGATGGAGTCCCCCCGTCTGCAAACCGCCCCCCGGGGCCGGGCTGATGACTCCTGGCGAGGCGAGGCCCCGAGTTCGAATGTTTCGGAGGGACTCCGCCATGGTTTTCAAACTCGCTGCGCTCGGGATCGCCGGGGCTCTCGGTACCCTGGCACGTTACGCCCTCGCGGGTCTCGTTCACCGAACCGATCACGGGTCGTTCCCGTGGGGGACGCTCGCGGTCAATGCGAGCGGCTGCTTCGTGGCGGGCTTTCTCTGGGCACTTTTCGAAAGCCGCGGGGCGATTGCCTCGGAAGTACGCACGGCCATCTTCATCGGCTTTCTCGGAGCTTTCACGACGTTCTCGGGGTTCGTGCTGGAGACCGGGCAGCTCCTGCGAGCGGCAGAGTGGGCCGCTGCTGCCGCCAACGTGCTTCTGTCGAACGGGCTCGGGTTCGCGGCTTTCGTTCTCGGCAGTGCCGTGGCACGGTTGGCGGTGCCGTGAGGGACGGGGGATGAAGCTTCCGGCCGAAGCCGTCCTGTTGAGGATCTTTATCGGGGAAGCCGACAAGGCCGAAGGCAGGCCTCTTTACGAAGTGATCGTCGAGCACGCCAGGCGGCGCGGCCTTGCCGGAGCGACGGTCTTGCGCGGTTTTCTGGGCTACGGGGCGAACAGCCGCATCCACACGTCCAAGGTCCTGCGACTTTCGGAAGACCTTCCCGTCGTCGTCGAGATCGTGGACGAAGCGAAGAAAATCGAGGCTTTCCTGCCGGAGCTCGACCGGTGGATCACGGAAGGACTCGTCACGCTCGAAAACGTGCGAATTTTCGCGTACCGCCACAACAGGACGTCCTGACCGAGGCACGACTTGCACTGCCGGGCGTCCGGGCCCGGATGCTGCCGGAGGTGCCCGCTAGAGTTCCACCTGCTGGCCGAGCTCGATGACGCGGTTCGGCGGGAGTCCGAAAAAGCTCGTCGGACTCAGGGCGTTCCTCGACATGAGGGCGAAGAGCCTCTCGCGCCAGAGCGCCATGCCGGGCCGGTCGGTCGGAATCAGGTTTTCCCTCCCGAGAAAGAAACTCGTCTCCATGAGTTCGAACTCGAGCCCCTTCTGCCGGGCGAGGTCCGCGATCTCCCGTATGTGGGGGCTTTCCATGAAGCCGTAGCGCGCGACGATGCGGTAGAGTCCGAGACCCAGGTCCTCTACGGCAAGGCGGTCGGCCGGGCTTACGTACGGCTCGTCTTCGACCAGCACAGTGAGGAAGACGACCCTTTCGTGCAGCACCTTGTTGTGCTTGAGGTTGTGCAGGACCGGGCGCGGCACGCCCGTAGGTTTCGCGCTCAGGAAAACGGCCGTGCCCGGAACGCGTAGCGGCGGCCGCGTCGAGAGGTCGACCAGGAAGAGGTCCACCGGAAGCTCGGCGTCGCGGAGTCGGTCGTAGAGAATCTCCCGGCCCCGCTTCCAGGTCGTCATCAGGACGAAGACAGCCGCCGCGATCGCGAGCGGAAACCATCCTCCGTGTTCCACCTTCACGATGTTGGCCCCGAAAAACGCCCCGTCCACGGCGAGAAAGGCCGAGGCGAGCAGGAAAGCCGACCAGAGCCGCCACTTCCAGAGCCTGCGCAAGACGTAGAAGAAGAGGACGGTCGTGATGCCCATGGTCGTGGTCACGGCGACACCGTAGGCGGCGGCGAGGCGACTCGAAGAACGAAACGCGAAGACCAGCAACGTCGTCGCGAGAAGGAGAATCCAGTTGACGAAGGGGACGTAGATCTGACCGATCGTACTCGACGAGGTGTGTTCGATTCGCAGGCGGGGGGCGAAGCCGAGTTGCACGGCCTGCCGGGTGAGCGAGAAAGCTCCGGAGATGACGGCTTGCGAGGCGATGATCGTCGCCAGCGTGGCGAGGAACACCATGGGAAGGAGCGCCCATTCCGGCGCCAGCCGGTAGAACGGATTGCGAGCGGCTTCCGGGTGCCGCAAGAGAAGGGCCCCCTGGCCGAAGTAGTTCAGGAGGAGCGACGGGAAAACCACCCCGAACCAGGCAAGCCGGATGGGCCGCTTTCCGAAGTGTCCCATGTCGGCGTAGATGGCCTCGCTGCCGGTCACGACGAGGAACACGGCTCCGAGGACGAGAAACCCGGTCGGACCGTTGTCGGAGAAAAAACGCAGCGCGTAGGTAGGCGAGAGAGCCAGCAAAACGTGCGGCTCCTCGGCGACGGAGGCCGCGCCGAGCGTGGCGAGGACGGTGAACCAGAGGAGGTTCAGGGGGGCGAACAGCACGGCAACCCCCGCCGTGCCGCGGCTCTGAAGGAGAAAGAGCGCGGAAAGGATGGCCACCGTGAGCGGGACGACGTAGGGATCGAAAATGGGTGTGGCCAGGTGCAATCCCTCCACGGCGCTCAGGACCGAAATCGCGGGAGTGATCATCCCGTCGCCGTAGAGGAGCGCCGCACCGAAAAGGCCGAGCAGAACCAGGGTGTTCCGCCCGCGCCGCATGGACCCGCGGTCGGATCCCAGAAGGGCCATGAGCGCGAGAACGCCTCCCTCGCCACGGTTGTCGGCCCGGAGGATGAAGACGAGGTATTTGACGGACACCACGAGCGCGAGCGACCAGAAGATGAGCGAAAGCACTCCGAGGACGTTCTCGGGAGTGGCAGGGACGGCGTAGTCGCCGAAAAAGCACTCGCGGAGGGCGTAGAGAGGGCTCGTGCCGATGTCACCGTAGACCACACCGAGCGTCGCAAAAGAAAGGGCGAGAAGGTGTTTCGAGGTCCTCCGTTCTCCCGAACCCGCGGTCATTCGACTCCCCCCGGGCGGTTTCTAGCACGGCGCAGAATCGTGGAAAGAGCCGCTTGTCGTGCGGGACGCGAAACGCCGCATGCGTCGGCCGGGGACGTTCCGCCGCGTACCCGATGTACGACGTTGCTATCCGCGACGGTGGCCGCGCGGAGGGACGCGCTCCGTCGCGTCCGGGCGGGGGGCGGATCGACGTTCAGGGCAAGCGCGAACACGGACCCGACAGAGCGGGTCCCTCCGATGAACACGGCCACGACAGAGCGTGGCCCTCCGATACGTCCGAGGGGCGCGGGGTACGAACGTGCCCGCCGCGTTTGCAACGATGCGCGGCGTTCCGATGGGCGGACACGAACACGTCCGGAGGGACGCGCTCCGTCGCGTCCAGGGGTGGGGCATCGTACGTCGTCCCTTCGCATCGGAAGGATCGACGTCCCTGCCATCCGCGAACACGGGCACCCGGAGGGACGCGCTCCGTCGCGTCCGGGGGCGGCGGATCGACGTTCGGGCGCGCGACACGGACGCGACAGAGCGGGTCCCTCCGGCGAACACGGCCACGACAGAGCGTGGCCCTCCGATACGTCCGAGGGGCCGGGGGGTATGAACCTGCCCGCCGTTTGCAACGATGCGCGGCGTTCCATGGGTAAGACCCACGCCGGAGGGACGCGCTCCGTCGCGTCCGGGGGGCGGCGCATCGTACGTGTCCGTTCACGTCGGAAAGATCGACGTCCCCGCCATCGCGAACACGGCCACGACAGAGCGTGGCCCTCCGATCGTCCGAGGGGCGGGGATGACGTGCCCGCGCGGCACGAGCGGGTGCCTGCACCCACGCGAGGGCGCCCTCCGATACGTCCGGGGCGGGGGGCCGGATTCATACGCGCGATCCGTTCGCTGCAGGGTCGAGGAAGGTCTCGCTCCGGCCTACCCGCCCGAGCTTTCCGCCGTTCGCGCGAAGACAAGAAACCGCGGGGGCAAACCGGGCGGAAGGATTCGGGTGTACGCTCCCATCACCGGACGGAGCTGGCCGAGGACGTGCCCAGCGAAGCTCCTGCCCTCGCACGGCGCGCACGGGCCGTCGGCGACGAGAATCAAAGGAGGCCGCTCGCGCTCGATGTCTTCGCGAACCATCCCGAAGACGAGTTTTTCGGCCGCTCCGCCGTCTTCTCGGCGCGCGGCGATGGCGATGTAGAGGTAAGGCGCCGAGAGGAAACGATGTCCCTGCCGGCGCCGTAGTTGCGGCAGCGTCGGGTAGGCGGGCCAGACGCTCGTGGAGAACACGGCCACAGGTTCGGTTTCCCTCGTGTAGTTTTCGAAAAGCGTCCGGAACTGCGGGAGGAGCGGGTTCGTGGGGTCGTTTCCCGAGAGAGCGCGCGGGGCGAACCACAGGAGAACCAACCATCCTGCGACGGCGAGAAGAGCCGGGAAAAAGCGGTGCCGGCCGACGCCTCGGGTCTCCGGTAGCGTTCGGGAAACGGTTTCGGCGAGGAAAACGACGAGCACGCAGAAGGCCCGCCAGCGCCGGGATTCTGTGGTAGAAAAATCCCTTCGCCTGCCAGTACACCATGCCGGTGGCGACGCAGGTGAACGCCCCGAAGTAAGCGAGGGCGCGCCCTGCTCGGGACTCCCGGATCGTCGCCGGGAAACGGCCTGCGGAGTCGGGGGGACGGCGAAAATTCGGCCCACGAGCCCGCGAGTGTCCCAGCACGACAGAAAGGGCTCCCACCACGAAGGCGGACACCATCCAGGGATCCACCGAAAGCGCACCCGCAAGCGCATACTCCCGGTAGTACCGGGCGAGAAGTGGAAGCCAGGTTCCGAAAAATGCCTGCCGGGCGGGTTCGGAGAGGAAGGCGAAGTGAGCTCCGTAGAAGAGACCCGTTGCCACCGCCGCCAGGGCTTCCGGCGCGATGAGTCCGCGCGCCGACCGACGCGCGAGCAGGAGCGATGCTTCCGCGGCGATTACGGCAGCGACGAAATACGGTTTCAGGGAGGCGCCGAGCGCAGCGAGGACCCCGAGGACCACGCGAGGTAACGCTCGCGGCCGGGAGGAGTCGTCCCGGCAGCGAAGGAGCGCGTAAGGCAGCCAGAGAAGGACGAACAGGTGTTCACGTTGGCCGTAGTCGTTGACCGGAAAGGGGCGGCCGAGCCAGAGCCAGAGCGAAAAACCGGCCCACGACGCTGCGAGCAACGATCCCGAAGGGCGAGAACGTCCGGGTTTTTTCCTCCCGGGCCAGGCTGCGACTGGTCAAGGTCGACCAGGCAACGAGGAAGAAGAAAAAGACGTTGAGTACCACGACCGGATGGGCTCCGAACCTCTCGGCCACGTAGGCAGGGAGAGCGTTGAGATAGACGACGAGCGGCGGGTTCAGGGGAACGAAGTCGACGTAGGGGCGCTTGCCTTCCGAAAAGAGCTCGCCCGCCTCCAGATTGACCCCGCAGTCCGGGCAGAGCCGAAGCGGTGACTGCGCGATCGAAGCCGCAAGCACGACCAGCGCTGCCAAGGGGAGAAGCGCGAGGGAGGCCTGCGCGAACCTTGTCACCGGCGAGGGCTCTTATCACGGAGAGGGGCGTGCGCGTAGGGTCGGGACATGACCTCCAGCCCCGTCCTCACCGCGTGGCTGAGTGTCCGGCCCCGTAGGTCGGAAGCGCGCGTTCGACGGTCTCTTCGAAGGTGCGCTCGGAAATGGCCCTCGCGCTCTCGCCCTTCACAAGAAGCGGAGGAACTCCTCGACGCTCATTCCAGCCTGCCGAATGATTGCGCGCAAGGTGCCGCGATCCAACTCGTCATGATCAGGAACGACGACCTGGGCGAACGGATCGTCGCGCCGCATCACGATGTGGCTGCCGGCCTGCCGCTTGCGGTAGAAACCCGCTCGCTCCGGCGCCCGAACACACTCCTTGCCGGCGACTCGCGGCAGCTTGGTCACACTGCCACCACGATGGCCTCGAACCGCTCCGGGGGCACCGGCAGGTGGTCCTCCTCCAGCGCGGCGACATACGCCGCGATCGCCTCCTTGATGTTGGCGATGGCTTCTTCTTTAGTCTTTCCCTGGCTCACGCAGCCAGGCAGGCTAGGGCACTCCGCGACCCAGTAGCCGTCTTCCCCACGGTACAACATCACTTGTCTCATAGCGAGACCTCCCCAGGATGTTCGTCGTGCGCTTCTCTTAGATTCATTTTACCGGTTCTGCCGCAAGAGTGTGTAGTGCGCTCGAGGGGAAAAGGAAAGCGACCTACATTCCTTGCGCCGCCGGCACGAGCAGTCGCGGCTTCGGAAGTCGTTTTCCTAGCGCAGAAGTTTGCGCACCAGCTCCGCTGCTGCGTTGAGCTTTTCGAGGATCCAGGGACGGTATCGCCTCACCGGTTTTTCCGTGTCCTGCAAGCGGAGATCGAGGCCGAGCGCTCGCGATAGCAGCGAAAGATTTTTCGCCTGCGCCAGCCAAGGTGTGAAATCGGTGGCTTCGTTGCGCCAGAGGCGACGGGGGTCCACGGAAGCCAGCGTGCCTATTCGAACGGTTCGTCGTCCCATCGGGTGTTTCCGCACCCTGCCTTCCGGATTCCAGCGGACGAGGGAGATACCACCGGTCGCCCTCCGAGTCGATCTCATCGAGCCCTCAAGGCAAGGCGGTTGGCGCTGGCGACGCGGAGCGGCACGCTCGGTCGCGTCGTCGATCCCGAGGCCAAGCCTCCGATCAAGAGCGACGGGTTCGAAAGGGAGAATTTCCCGCTGTAGACGGTCACGAGAGTTTCGAGGACCATCCCGGGTCTGGAACCCTCCAACGGCCGCGAAGGCTCGGGTTTGTGGAAGAAAACCGCTGGCTGTAAACTCCGGCCGTGCCGCAGGACCTGGCCGAAAAGAGGGCTGCTTACGTTCGCGAGCTCGAGGCGGCCCTCGCGGAATCGATCCGCATTCTCTCTTCGATCGAAGAGGTGGAGAGAGTTTCGGTCTTCGGTTCCTACGCGCGGGGGAAGCGGGATCTTCTCACCGATTTGGACCTTCTCGTCGTCATGCGGACGGAAATGCCCTTTCTCGAGCGGCTTGGCTTTCTCTACGGCCGGCTCGCACTCCCCGTCGACGCCGACATTTTCTCTTATACGCCGGAGGAGCTCCGTTCGCTCGCGGAAAGGCCCTTTTTCCGCACGATGTTGCGCGACGAAGTGGTGCTGTATGAGAAAGGCCCCGTCTGAGGAAGGTCGACGCTGGCTCGAGCAGGCTGGGGAGGACTTGCGTTGGGCCCAGGACCTCGCGGCGCGCGGTGGGTACCACATCGCCTGCTTCCGACGTCCCTACCATCGACGAGCGCGGCCACGACAGAGCGTGGCCCTCCGATTGCGGATTCCAAGCGTGACGCAGACGCGCACGCGTTACACGCGCAGGTGCCGGAGGGGCGCGCTCCGTCGCGCCCGGGGGTGGGGCAACGCACGTGCCGGCTCCGAGCGGCATCGATCCCGGGCCGACCCGATACCGTCCTCCTACACTTGCTCAGCGGGAATTCTTACGGGAATCACGATCACCCGCTTTTCTGCCGTGCGGGATCATCGGCCTGCTCCGGTGCTACGGGTGGTGGCGTAGCTTGCGCAAGGCCTTTACTTGGATCTGGCGGACTCGCTCCCCGGTGATCGAAAAGCGCTCACCGACCTCGGCCAACGTGTAACATTTCTCTTCGCCGATCCCGAACCTCATTCGGAGGACTTGCTCCTCTCTCGGGGTCAGCGTCTAGGGCGGGCAGTGGCTGGCCATCGTCCTGCCGAACACCGTCCCGTCAATGCGCCAGTCGGCGCTGTCGAGCCTTGGCGCGCTGAGAAAAGTCACGAGTGCGTCGTGCATCGAGGTGGAGCTGCCCAAGTAGTCGATGAGGGTGGCGAAGAACTGTTTGTGCGAATAGGCTCCTTCATGAACCCCGCATCTCGGCATCCACAGGAAAACCGAGGCCGCGTGGCCCGGCATACCGAGGCTGGTATCCACGAACTGGGCGATTTCCGACCGCGACCTGATGTCGTCGAGCAGCGTCGTGGCCAGGCTCGTCAGCCGATCGCTGAACTGCGCCAGGTCAAAGCGCGCCTGGCAAAACAGGAACGCTGGATGCCCGACCTGCGGGTAGGTGCACCCCGGCAGTAGCGCCCAGGGGATGGGGTGGCCGTTGGGAGCGTCGTTGTGCTCGGAATTGGGGTCCGCGAAGTCCTCGCGGATGAACATCGGCGTGGAGATGTGGTTGAAGAGCACGTGCTGGCGATCGCGGCACTTCCAGCGCGTGGCGGGCGGGTGGGTGGCCCAGCAGGAGTCGTCCAAGGCGGTGTTCCAGCTCGTCAGTTGGGCAGCGTTCAGGCTGTCGCGATGGTAGAGCTCGCCGTTGTAGGCGAACACGACGCCGGCGGGCACGGCTGCCGTGGAGAAGCCATTCCACTGGTCCGTGTACGCATCCCCGCCGAGCCCGTTGTGGGCGGCCTCGCCTTCGATCGACGGCAGGAAGTTCTCGTCAAACAGTACGCGCACGTCGACCTCGCGGCCTCTCCGCACCATCCCCGCCAGGCGGTCGATGTTATGCCGCAGCCCATGCGCTGCCCCGGAGTGCCCCGTAAACAGGACTCGCCGGGCATTGGAAAGACGCGGCAGGCTTTGTTGCACGTCGTCGATCACGCCATCTCCGTTGGGGTCGCCCCAGGTAGTGTAGGTGATACCGTTCATCAGCTCCCGGATCGCGGCCTCGGCGATCCGCTGGCCGTGGTTGAACAGCGTGTAGTTGAATCCAGTGCCACCGAGCTCGCCTTTGACGTTGGGGTGCGTGGAACGTCCGTTGTACCGGTCGTAGCTGCACTTCTCGACACGCACGCTGTTGTAGGCGGCGAACACCGGGTTGAAGCCGGGGTCGCGGCTCAGGATGCCACCCGATGTTCCTGCCACGACCGTCCCGAGGTTCTCCATCGGAGCGTCAAACGCCGAACTCATCTCCCTCTTTTCACCGGGATAGAACGTGGTGCAGAGGCGGCCGTCGTCCACGTTGCCGTCGCCGTCGGAATCGAAGGCGTGGCAGGCGCCGCCGCCCTGGAACGAGATGAGCCAGTCATCCGATTCGATCGGGGCGCCATACGGGCCGCCGCCCGGCCCCGGACACCCCATCGGATTCGTGCAGACGGCCTTGGCGACATAGAGGAGTGGACGCGTGCCGTCCAGGCAACGCAGGGTCCGGTGAGGGAGGAAGACGCGCGTGTACTCCTTGAGGTCCGCCATCCTGGCGGGGCGATCCGTGAGGTTCGGCTGGGGGGGATCAGCCGACCCGGTCAGGAGGAGATCCCGGCACCGCAACGTGTCGTTCCAGTAAGGGTGGGCGCAGTCGTTGGGCGGCCCCGGTTGCGCCAGGGCCGTGAGATCCGCCGCCGACACCCTGCCATCCTCGTTCGCGTCCTTTCCCCGGCAGTCGGGGCAAGCGTCGCAGAAGAGCGTACCGATCAGCAGCTCGAGATCGAGGCTCGACACCTCCCCGTCGCAGTCGACGTCGCCAGGCGTCGTGAACTCTACTCCCGCCAAGCAGGAGGATGCGACGGGGCATAGAGGCTCCTCCGCGCTCGAAGACGCGGTGAGCGAACTCAGAATCACACCCTCGATCGGCAGGAGAAGCGCGAATGCGATGCACAGCCCTGTCGAGCGCTGGCGGCAGGCGGCCCTAGGCTCCGTCATTCCTTGGGCACTTCAGCGGCGCCCTTTAGTCCGAGCGGTCCGGTGAAGTCAAATAAAACCGTGACGCAATCTCGGCAGCCCATATCGGCAGCGCAAGCGCGCCACCGACCCTCGAGGAGCATCGCGCCCCGATCCGAGATCATGGTGTCGCTCGCGCCGGAGCGCAAGCTCGATCCGGGACGTAGCGAACGACATTGCCACAAGGTCGATCGTGGTGCGGATAAACCGCCCATCCATCTTGAGGCATGTTACTCCCAGGAGTCGCACACGCCCGGCAACGCGGGCATGAGCACGCGGGTTCGGTACTTTCCGCCCACGGTCGGCGTCAGAAAGGCCGAGCCGGCGTGCCTTTCGCCCGGTGCGTGATTCAGCGCGATCGAAAAACGGTAACTCGCTCGGTTTCGAGCGAGAGGAAGTGGGCCGCCAGGGATTCGAACCCCGGACCCGCTGATTAAGAGTCAGCTGCTCTAGCCAACTGAGCTAGCGGCCCAAAGCTTTCCCCGCCAAGTATTAGCGAATTGCCGGAAGCGATGCCAGGTCCGCGGGCGTCTACGCTCGTCGGCGTTTCTCCGGTGGAATCGTCCCGTGCCCGCCGCCGACGGTTGCAGCCTCGGCGCGGGTTGCCGTTCCTCCGGGTCGCCACGTTCACCCATGGCAAGGAAGTCGATGCTCAAAGAATGCGAGCGTCCGCGTCGATCCCCCCGCCCCGGACGCGACGGAGCGCGTCCCTCCGCGTGCGGGTCGGGTCACCGGACGCCGCGCGGCATTGCGAAGGCGACGAGCACGTCCACCGCCCCACCCCGGACGCGACGGAGCGCGTCCCTCCGGCAGGGTTCGCGTCCGCGCATCGCACACCGCGCGTCGTTGCAAACGAGACGGACACGTTCGCCCCCGCCCCCGGACGCGACGGAGCGCGTCCCTCCGGCACGAATACGATGCGTCGGGCGTGGATTCGGAGGGCCACGCTCTGTCGTGGCCGTGGTCGGAAATGCCGCCGGCCATCCTCGGATGCAGCGCGTGCGCACATTCGCCTCGCCCCGCCCCGGACGCGACGGAGCGCGTCCCTCCGCGTGGCCGCGGTCGTCGATGTCGGGCACGCCGATCCTGGGACGCGGAACGGCCGCGTCGATCCACCCCCCCCCGGACGCGACGGAGCGCGCCCCTCCGCCGGACGCGACGGAGCGCGTCCCTCGGCGCGTGGCCACGGGCGCGCCGTGAACGAGCCGGCGTTTTTTGATAACCAACTCCGCCGAGAAGGCATGGAGTCGGGACGGAGGGTCTTCCTTTCCACGTCCGCGCGCGAGCGCCTCGAAGCGGCCGCGGCGTTCCTCCGGGAATGCAGCCCCGCGGAGGAGGTTTTCGTGCTGGCCCCGGCGCGCGAAGCGGCCGACGATTTCGTGCGCTCTTTCGCGGCAAAGCATGGGGCCGTCTTTTCCGTGCACCGCACCACGGTCCTGCAGCTCGCTGCTCGTCTTGCAGCGCACGAGTTCGCCGAAGAGGCACTCGCGCCGATCGGCTCGGTCGGGCTTGCAGCCGTGGCCGCACGGGCGGCGTTCGAAGCCCGGAAGAGTCGCGGGCTCGCCTACTTCGAGCCGGTCGTCGACCTCCCCGGTTTTCCCCGCGCGCTGGCGCGAACCCTCGAGGAGCTCCGCCTGGCCGGCATCGCACGGAGCCCCGGAAAACACGATCGGCCGCCCCTCCGGGACCTCCTGCGGCTCCTGGGCACGTACGAACGCTGCCTTCGTGACGGAAGGCTCGCCGACCGTGCCGAGCTTTTCGTCTCGGCCTCGCATGCCCTCGACCGGCCCGAGTTCGATGGCGTGGCACGCGCGGCGAAACTCTTCCTCGACGTCCCGATTCGGAGTGCCCGAGAGGCCGAGTTCGTCGAGCGACTCTGCGAGCGTGCGTCGCGCGCGTTTTTCGCTCTCGCCGAGGCCGATACCGCGACGCTTGCACGCCTCGCACCGGCCTGGCCTCCTCCCGAGCGCACGACAATCCCGCCCCGAAGCTCCCTCGACCGGCTTCGCGTCTTCCTTTTTTCGGCCTCCTCGCCGCCGGAAGCGGAACCGGACGAAACGGTTTCCTTTTTCTCCGCACCCGGGGAGGGGCGGGAGTGCACGGAAATCGCGCGCAGGATTCTCGAAGAGACGCGAAGGGGAGTCCCCCTCGATCGCATGGCCGTTCTCTTGCGCTCGCCAGCGACGTACGTCCCCCTTCTTTCCACGGCACTCGCGCGGGCGGGGATTCCGGCTTACTTCGCCCGTGGCACGACGCGCCCCGACCCCGCGGGCCGGGCTTTCCTTGCCTTCCTCTCTTTCGTGACCGAGAACTTCTCCGCCGCTCGCTTTGCCGAGTACCTTTCTTTCGCGCAGGTACCGTCCGACATCCCGGACGCGGCCGACCTCTGGCAGCCTCCTCGTGACGAAGAGCTTTCGCCGTCTGCCGCCGTGTCGCCCCCCGCGGCGCTGCGCGAGGAGGGCACGACCGACCGCGAGGAGGGGGTTTCCTGGTGGCGGTGGGAGCAATTCGTGACCGAGGCCGCCGTGGTGGCCGGGACGCGACGGTGGCGCGAAAGACTCGACGGCCTTGCCGCGGAAATCGAGAAGAAGAAAACCGAGCTCGAAAAAGAGGAGGCGGATTCGCCGAGGCGTTCTTCTCTCGCGCGCAGGGCGAAAAGCCTGGGTCGTCTGCGCCGTTTTCTCTTCCCTTTGCTCGACGAGCTCGAAAAGCTTCCCCCGGCGGCATCCTGGGGTTTCTGGATCGAATTCCTTTCCGGCCTGGCACCGCGGGTCCTGCGATCGCCCGAGCGCATCCTCGCGACCCTCGCGGACCTCCGCCCCATGGCCGAGGTCGGGCCCGTTACGCTGGACGAAGTCGCGTCGGTGCTCGCGCCTTTCCTGCGCTCGATCGGGGAGGAACCACCCGCGACCCGGTACGGCCGGGTCTTCGTGGCACCCATCGAAGAAGCTCGGGCACGAAGTTTTACCGTCGTCTTCGTTCCGGGACTCGCCGAGCGTATGTTTCCGGAGAGGCCGCGCGAAGACCCGCTTCTTCTGGACGGGTACCGGAAGGGTCTCTCGCGCGACCTTCGCGTGCAGGACGACCGGGCGCACGAGGAACGGCTGCGGCTGCGGCTGGCGGTGGGAGCCGCGGAAGAGCGAGTCGTTCTGTCTTACCCGCGTACGGATGTCGTCGAAGCGCGCCCCCGGGTGACTTCCTTCTACGGCCTCGACGTCGTGCGCGCCGCCACGGGTCGCGTGCCCGAACCCCACACACTCGAAAAGGAAGCCGCGTCCCGGGGCGAGACGCGGCTCGGTTGGCCGGCTCCGAAGGACCCCGAAAAAGCCATCGACGCCCTCGAGCACGACCTCGCGGTTCTTGCCGTCCTGCTCCGCAGCCGAGACGTGAAAAAGACGCGGGGCCGCGCCCGGTATCTTTTCGAGCTGAACGAGCATCTCGGGCGCTCGCTCCGCGCCCGGTGGAAGCGGTGGTCGGAGCGATGGCGGCAGCAGGACGGCCTCTGGGTGCGGGAAGGACCTGCCGCCGAAGCCCTTGCCACCCACCGGCCGAGTCGGCGGCCTTACTCGGTCTCGGCCCTCCAGCGGTTTTCGGTCTGTCCCTACCAGTTCTATCTGGGAGCCATTCTCGGCCTCGAACCTCGCGAGGAGCCCGAGCCGCTCGAGTGGCTGGATCCCCTCACGCGTGGCCGTCTTTTCCACGACGTGCAGGCACGGACGCTCGAGGAGTTGCGACGGGGGAAGCTCCTGCCCCTGCGACCGGACCGACTCCGGCGAGCCGAAGAACTTCTGCTCCGGGTTTTCGAGCAAAGATCGAAGGAATACCGCGAGGAGCTCGTGCCCCGGATCTCCCGCGTGTGGGAAGACGAGATGGACCTTTTGCGAGGGGAGCTCCGCCTCTGGCTGCGACACCTGGCGGAAAGCGGCGCCGAGTGGGTCCCTCGATACTTCGAACTCGGCTTCGGGCTTTCCCGGCTCGACGGGCGCGACCGCGGGAGCATTTCCGACCCCGTGGTGATCGGGCGGCGGTTTCGGCTCCGCGGCTCGGTCGACCTCGTCGAAGAGCATCTGGAGAAGGGCTACCTCCGCGTCACGGACCACAAGACCGGAAAAAACCGCCTCGCGAACGGTGTGGTGGTGGGCGGGGGAGAAATCCTGCAGCCGGTGCTCTACGGGCTTGCCGTCGAGGCGCTCACCGGGAAGAAGGTGAGGGCCGGGAGACTCTTTTTCTGCACGACGGCAGGCGGGTTCTCCGAGGTCGTCGTCCCGCTCGACGAGGACGCGAGGAGGACGGGCCTGCGCGTTCTTCGGACGGTCGAAGACGTGCTGGAAAAGGGACAGCTCTTTCCCTACCCGCGCGAAGGGGCGTGCGACTTCTGCGAGTTCCGGCCTGTTTGCGGGCCCTACGAAGAGATCCGCTCCCGAAAAAAAGCTCCCGTGGAAACGACGAAGCTCGTCGACGCTGTGCGGGCTTTGCCTTGAAGGCATGCCCGTTGGCTTTTGTCCCTTCGCCCGCTAGAGGAGAGGCACACTGCCGCCGGGGCGAAGCACCGTGTCTCTCGTCGACGAAAAAGAGCGCCGGATCGTTCGCGAGGAGCTCGGGCGCACGCTTCTCGTGGAAGCCGCGGCCGGAACGGGAAAGACGACGGAGCTCGTACGGCGTATCGTGGCCGTTCTCGAGAACGCGCTCGGAAGCGTCGAGTCGATCGTGGCCGTGACGTTCACCGAGAAAGCCGCGGGAGAACTCAAGCTCAGGCTCCGGGCGTTTCTCGAAGAGGCCCGCGGGCGGCACGGGTCCGGAAGCCCCGAACGGAAGAGACTCGAGGATGCGCTCGAGCGCCTCGAAGAGGCGCGGGTGAGCACGATCCACGCGTTCTGCGCGGACCTTCTGCGGGAGCGGCCCGTCGAGGCCGGCGTCGACCCCGAGTTCACCGTGCTCACCGAAGGCGAGGCCAACAGGCTTTTCGAGGAGGCGTTCGGAGTCTTCCTCGAGCGCGCCCTCGAGAACCCGCCCGAGGGCGTCCGCCGGGCGCTGCGGCGCCGTCCCTCGCGCACGGACGAGAACAGAGAAGCACCTCCGAGCGAACGGCTTCGCCGCGCGGCCTGGAGCCTCGCGGAGTGGCGCGATTTCCCGGCAGGCTGGAAGAGGCCCGATTTCGACCGGAAAAAATCCATCGACGACCTCGTCGCAGAAATTCGACGTGTGGCGGAGCTCGGGCGGAACTGTTTTTCTCCGCGAGGCGACCCTCTTTACGCGCGGACGGAACCGTTACGGCGCTTCGCGGAAAATCTCTCCCGCTCGGAGGAGGTGCGACCCCGAGATTACGATCGGCTCGAGGCCGACCTCGTGAGCCTGGCGACCGACTCTCCGCTGCGAAACCGCTGGAGGGGCCGGGGGGAGCAGTACGGCCCCGGTGTGCTCCGGGCCGAGCTTCTCGAGAGCGTCGAGGGGCTCCTCGGAAAACTGCAGGCTTTCGCGAGGACGGCGGATGCGGATCTCGCCGCGTGCCTCGAGCGCGACCTGCGGGGTGCCGTCGAGGCTTACGAAGAAATGAAACGCAGAGAAGGCGCCCTCGACTTCGTCGATCTCCTGCTCCGTGCCCGGGATCTGCTGCGCTACAACGAGGAGGTCCGCCGGCACTACCAGAGCCGGTTCACGCACATTTTCGTCGACGAGTTCCAGGACACGGACCCGCTGCAGACGGAAATCCTTTTCCTTCTGTCTTCCTCCGACCCGCGGATTTCCGACTGGCGCCGGGTCGTGCCGGCCCCGGGAAAGCTCTTTCTCGTCGGCGACCCGAAGCAGGCGATCTACCGCTTTCGCAGGGCGGACGTGTCGACGTACCTCGAGGCGAAAAAGCTTCTGGTCGAACGATGCGGGGAGGACGCGGTCGTCCAACTTCGCACGAGCTTTCGCTCCGTTCCGTCGCTGCAAAAGGCCGTCAACGCAGCTTTCGAGCCGGTCATGCAGGAGAGCGCGGAAGCCCTGCAACCGGGCTACGTGCCCCTCGCCCCTTTCCGGAAAGAACACCGGGGGCAGCCCACGCTCGTGGCCTTGCCCGTCCCGCGCCCGTACGGGAAGTGGAAAATTTCGAAGGAGGCGATCGAAGCTTCCTTGCCCGACGCCGTAGGAGCCTTCGTTCACTGGCTCGTGGAGAAGAGCGGTTGGCGGGTCGAAGAGGACGGGCGTCGGGTCCCGGTGCGCCCCGACCATGTCTGTCTCCTTTTTCGGCGCATTGCGGCGTGGCCCACCGGGGACATGGCTCGCCCGTACGTGCAGGCTCTCGAGTCGCGCGGGGTCCCGCATTTGCTCGTCGGCGGAAAGTCGTTCCACGAGCGCGAGGAGATTCTCACGATGCGTACGGCGCTCGCTGCCGTCGAGTGGCCGGACGACGAGCTTTCCGTCTTCGCCACGCTCCACGGGTCTCTCTTCGCGATCGAAGACGCGGAGCTTTTCGAGTACCGCTCGCTCTACGGGCGGCTTCACCCCTTCCGCGTGCCGGAAGAGCTCCCCGAGTCGCTCGGGGCCGTGGGGGAGGCGCTCCGCTTTCTCGCCGAATGCCATCGCAGGCGGAACCGGAGGCCCGTCGCCGAGACGATCGAGGTTCTGCTCGAGGCCACGCGGGCGCACGCGGCCTTCGTCCTGCGTCCCTCGGGGGAGCAAGTGCTCGCCAACGTGCTCCATCTGGTGGAGCTCGCCCGGTCGTACGAGGCGAGCGGGGGGCTTTCTTTCCGGGGCTTCGTCGACTTTCTCGAGCGCGAAGCCGAGCGTGGCGAGGCCGGAGAAGCGCCGATCCTCGAGGAGGGCAGCGAAGGCGTGCGGCTCATGACCGTGCACAAGGCAAAGGGGCTCGAGTTCCCGGTCGTCGTGCTCGCGGACATCACGACGAAGCTGGCGCGACCCACCGCGTCTCGGGTCGTGGACGCGGAGAGGAGGGTCTGCGCGCAGAAGCTCGCCGGCTGGTCTCCGCTCGAGCTTCTCGAGGCGCAGGAGGTCGAAGTGAGCCGTGACGAGGCGGAGGGAGTGCGCGTCGCATACGTCGCCGCCACGCGAGCCCGCGACCTTCTGGTGGTGCCGGCCGTCGGGGTAGGGCCGTACGAGAAGGGCTGGGCGAGTCCCCTCGATCGGGTCCTCTACCCGGAGTTCCGGGCGTGGGAGAAGTCGAAGCCCGCGCCCGGGTGTCCGAGATTCGGCTCCTTTACCGTCCTCGAAGCACCCCCGGAGCAGGTAGAGAGACCGTGCGTGCGTCCCGGACTCCACCGGACCGCGGGCGGGGTCGAGGTCGTATGGTGGGATCCCAAGAAGCTCGTTCTCGACGTGGAGCCGCGTTTCGGGATTCGGCAGGAAGAACTTCTGGCCAAGGATGTCCAGGCGAACATCGTGCGCGAAGATGTCGCGCGCTACCGCGAGTGGCTCGAGCGGAAGACGGCCGCGATCGAGGAGGGTTCGAGACCGAGCGTACGCGTTCGCATCGTCACGGAAAGGGCACGGGAGAAAACCGACCGGCGAAGGGGAAGTCGAGGTTCTCGAGCTACCCCGGGACGGCAAGTGTCCCGAAGGACCACGGTTCGGGGCGCTCGTGCACGCGATTCTCGCTTCGGTCGACCTCGGTGCGGGAGCCCGGGCGATCGAGTCCTGCGCGAAGCTGCAACAGAGGATCCTCGGGGCCACCGAAGAAGAGCGGGAAGCCGCCTGCCGCCTGGTCGCCGCGGCATTGAGGCATTCTCTCCTTGCGCGGGCTCGGGAGGCGGAAGAGAAGGGGCGGTGCCGTCGGGAAAGCCCGGTCGTCTTCGAAGAGACGGAAGGAAACCTCGTCGACGGCGTCGTCGACCTTGCCTTCGAGGAAGACGGCGGTTGGGTCGTCGTGGACTTCAAGACGGACGCAGAACTCGGGCGGAATCTCGAGCACTACCGGAGGCAGGTGGCGCTCTATGCTCTCGGCGTGGAACGGGCGACGGGGAAGAAGGCGAGGGGGGTGATTCTGCAACTATGACGGAAGGCCGGAGAGGCGCGAGCGCCTGGCTCTTTCGGGGTTTCGTCGTGGGTTTTCTGCTCGTGGCTGCCTCCGTTCGTTCGGAGGGTAGAGCCGCTCCGGACGGCCGAGAGCTCTACGTCGCCTGGTGCTCCGGCTGCCACGGCGAGAAGGGAGACGGCAAGGGTCTCGCCGATCCGGAACTCGTGCCGCCCCCCCGCGATTTCACGTCGGGGAAGTTCAAAATTCGTTCGACCTCTCCCCGGAACCCGATCTCGAGGGCGGAGCTGCTCCGGACCGTCGAGCGGGGAATGCCCGGTACGGCCATGCCGAGCTTCTCCTTTCTTGCGCCGGAGGAGCGGGCGGCGATCGTCGGAGAAATCTCGCGCTTGGCAGGCTTGCCCGAGAAGGAAACCGTCGAGGAAGTTCCGGTTCCGGAGCCGCCCGAGACGACGCCCGAACTTCTCGAGAAGGGAAAGCTCGTGTACCGCGAGCTCGGCTGTCCCGTCTGTCACGGTGACGGAGGCCGGGGCGACGGCTTGGCGAGTCCGGACCTGAAAGACGTGTGGGGAAACCCTACGCCGGCTCGCGATCTCGTAAGCGGCCCCTTCCGCGGCGGCGAGGAGCCGCGCGAGGTCTACCTGCGCCTCGCGATCGGGATGCCGGGCACGCCGATGCCCGGCTACGGGGACGTGGCGAGTCCGGAGGATCTCTGGGCACTGGTGGCCTACCTGGCTTCGATTCGGCAAAGGGAAAGGCCGCCCGCCAGAGATCCGGTAGAGCTCGGAGCCCGCGTGTTCGAGCGGGAGCACTGTATCGCCTGTCACAGGCTTCGTGACCGAGGCGGCCGGGTGGGACCGTCTCTCGACGTGGCGATTCGCAAGCTTCGCCGCGAATGGGCCGTGGAGTTTCTCACCGACCCGCTGGCCGCTGGAAAGCTCTACCCGGCCGTGCCTTTCCGGATGCCGAGGTTGTCCTTGACGCGGAAAGAAGCCGAGGCGCTGCTCACGTTTCTCGCCCGGCGCGTCGGCTCGGGGAGCCGTCGCGGCGAGACACCTCGGGCAACGAAGGCCGAACTGGTCGCCGGTGGTGCGATCTTTCGCATCACGTGTTCGAGCTGCCACCGCTACGGGAGCCTCGAACCGTCCGTCCGAGAGCTCGAGGGCCCCGACCTCTCGCGCGCTCGGGAAAGGCTCGACTACGAGTTTCTTCCGATGCTTTTTCTCGAGGGTGCGGCGCGCACCTGGCGCGCGTTTCCCTGGCGCTGGGCGGACCACCCCGGCCTGCGGGAAGCCGACGCCAAGGCGGTCCGGGCGTTTTTGTGGCAGGGAAAAGACCGGGCCGGCGTCGAACCCGCCCCCTGACGTCGTCGGAGGGCCACGCTCCGTCGTGGCCGTGTTCGCGAATGGTACCGGCGGTCATCGACGATGCCGGACCGACGGTTCTTTCCACGCCCCTGGACGCGACGGAGCGCGTTCCTCCGGCGGGGTTCGTCCATCGTATGCCGCGCGTCATTGCAAACGCGGCGCACACGTTCGTACCGGCGCCCCTTCGGACGTATCGGAGGGCCACGCTTTGTCGTGGCCATGTTCCTCGGAGGGCCACGCTCTGTCGTGGCCGTGTTCGCGAATGGTACCGGCGGTCATCGACGATGCCGGACCGACGGTTCTCCCCGCGCCCCCGGACGCGACGGAGCGCGGGGACCGTGAAAAAATCCCCGGTCACCCGAATTTCGACCAGAAAATTCAATGGAATCGACGGGCCCGGTCGCGCCCGTGGTGTTCGTCCATGGTACGCCACGCGTCATTGCAAACGCGGCGCACACGTTCGTACCGGCGCCCCTTCGGACGTATCGGAGGGCCACGCTTTGTCGTGGCCATGTTCCCGCCCGGGTGTTCGTATGTAGCCCGCGTCATTCAAACGCGCGCACAGTTCGTACCGCCCCCTTCGGACGTATCGGAGGGCCACGCTTGTCGTGGCCTGTTCGGGTGCCGTGAACGTCGATCCTCGGACGCGAAGCGCGCCACGTGGATCCCCACGTCCCCGGACGCGACGGAGCGCATCCCTCCGGCGGGTCCAGGAATGGCACGTATCGGAGGGCCACGCTCCGTCGTGGCCGTGTTCGCGAATGGTACCGGCGGTCATCGACGATGCCCGACCGACGGTTCTCCCCACGCCCCCGGACGCGACGGAGCGCGTTCCTCCGGCGGGGCGTTTGCAAAGATAGTCGAATCTGCCACCGCTCACGCGACGGACGGGCGCGAATCCCCGTCCCCGCCGGACGCGAGGGCACGGATCCCGGTTACAGAAACAGGGCCACGATGTCGGCGGCGCTCACGCGGCCGTCGGCGTTGAGGTCGGCTTCCCCGGGAGGTTCCGGCGAGAAGAGGGCCGAAAGAAGCGTGGCGAGGTCGACCGGGCAGGGCGAAGAAGCGGGCAGGAGCACGGTGTCTCCCGCGTTGTTCTCGGGTGTCGCCATGGCGGAACAGGCGAAGTCCGTCGCGTTGTCGTTCGTCTCGGAGATGCGGACCAGGCTGTGTCCCGAGGGGTCGAGAGGTGTCGGCCTGCCGACGAGCCGGTTCGTCGGTCCCCGGTAGTTTCCGTAAGCCACGCAGTCGACGTAGTTCTCGGGATCGGTGTGGTCCCAGGTATCGGGCGAGGGGACGACGATTCCCGGTGCGCCCCAGCAGACCATCCCGCCTTCGACCGGAAGGCCGGGCGGGATCGTGAAGTCCACGGTGAGCCCGCTCCGTTCGACGAAGGCTTCGGTCCCCAGAATCCAGCGCACGTCGGCCCCGTCGCGGGGCACGTCGTTCGGCAAGACCAGGAGGTCGCCGAGGTAGTTTCCGTCGGCGTCGAAGACCCCGAGGACGCTGTTCCGGACGAACCGCTGCAGGGCGAGTTCCATTCGGACCTCGACGAACTGGACCTGCGGGTTGCCTTCGTAGCTCGCGAGGATTTCGTCGATGACCGCGAGGTGAAAGAGTGCCTGGGCCCGCACCGGAAAGAGGACGAAGAAGCTTGCCGCGGCGAGAAGGATGTTGGTTGCCTTTTTCATGGCATTTTCCCCTCCAAGGTTTGGCCGTGACATTTTCATCCCTCCTCCCCGGACGCGACGGAGCGCGTCCCTCCGGCGGTGTTCGTCCATCGTACGCCGCGCGTCATTGCAAACGCGACGCACACGTTCGTACCCCCGCCCCTTCGGACGTATCGGAGGGCCACGCTCTGTCGTGGCCGTGTTCGGGAATGGTACCGGCGGTCATCGAAAACGTGCGACCGCCGCGTCCCCCCGACGGACGCGACGGAGCGCGTCCCTCCGAACGGGTTCGCGTGTGGCAACATCGTTCATCTCGGCCGCGACGGAGCGCGTCCCTCCGGCGGGTTTCGTCCGTCGTACGCCACGCGTCATTGCAAACGCGGCGCACACGTTCGTACCCCCGCCCCTTCGGACGTATCGGAGGGCCACGCTCTGTCGTGGCCGTGTTCGGGAATGGTACCGGCGGTCATCGACGATGCCCGACCGACGGTTCTCCCCACGCCCCTGGACGCGACGGAGCGCGTCCCTCCGGGGGCCGTGTTCGCGCGTGCCGTGAACGTCGATCCGCCCCACGCCCGGACGCGACGGAGCGCGTCCGTCCGAGCGGGGTTCGCGTGTGGCAACATCGTTCATCTCGGCCGCGACGGAGTGCGTGCCTTCCCGATTCAAACGAGGCCCCAGACCTTGGCGAACGGGTCGTGGTGAGGGTCGTTGCGCCATTCGTACTCCATGCACCGTGCCACGGTTTCGGCGGCCTCGAGGCCGACCAGGCGTGCGGTGAGGGCGAGAGCCATGTCGATCCCGGCGGACACTCCCGACGAGGTCACGAACTTCCCGTCCTCGACCCAGCGGGCCTCCCGTACCCAGCGGACCCGCGGCCCCAGTTGTTCGACCCACGGAAAGGCCCTTTTGTTCGTCGTGGCACGGCGGCCGTCGAGAACGCCCGAACGCGCAAGGAGGGCCGCACCGGTACAGACCGAGCAGACGAACTCGGCCTGCTCGGACCGGCGGGCGATCCATTCCAGGAGGTGGCCGTTTTCCACTTCGGCCCGCGTCCCGATGCCTCCCGGAACGAGAAGCACGCCGATGGCCGAAACCGTGTCCAGAGTGTCGTCGGGGTACACCGCCGGTCCTTGAGCGCTCCGAACCGGCTCGCGCCGCTCGGCTACCAGACGGATCCGGAAGGGCTGCGGGTTCAGGTTGCGATTTCCCAGGACCTCGAGCGGCCCGAAGACATCGAGGAGTTCGAACGAAGGGAAAACGAGAACGGCGACCGTAAGCTCGCGGGGCCGCGGCATGGCACCGCCTCGTTTACACCCGCCCGTCGAGGATTCCAAGGACGGCCGGATTGTTCGAAGGGTCCCGGTTCCCCGGTTTCTTACGGAGAGTCCCGGGTTACCGGGGGGCGCGCTCGTGTGCGACCAGCAAGAAGAACGGGCCGGGGCACGACCTCCGGGCCGCACGCCGTGCCCCGGCCGAGGAGGGTGAGTGAAGGGCCTCGAACCCTCAGCCCCTGGAGCCACAGTCCAGTGCTCTGCCAATTGAGCTACACTCACCGCTCGCAGCCTTCCTAGATAGCACGAGCGACGGCCGTGCGTGAAGCAGACCCCCGGACCCGACGGAGGCGTCCATCCTCCTCCTCGCGGGCGTGCCCGGAAATCACAGCGAAGACCGTTGCAACCATGCCCGCTCGGCTGCGCCCCCAGCCCCGGACGCGACGGAGCGCGTCCCTCCGGCCGGGGCCGCCCATGCCGTGAACGTCGATCCTCGGACGCGAAGGGGCCACGTCGATGCCCCCACCCCCCCGGAGGCGACGCAGCGCGTCCGTCCGGGTGGGGTGTCGCGATGGAACGCCGCGCGTGGTTACAAACGGGACGGACGCGTTCGTACCATCGCCGCCCTTCCGAACAAATCGGAGGGCCACGCTCTGTCGTGGCCGTGTTCGGAAATGACACCGGCGGTCATCGAAGACGTCCGACCGTCGCGTGCCCCATCCCCCTGGACGGGACGGAGCGCGTCCCTCCGGCCGTGGTGGTCGGGAATGACACCGGCGGTCATGGAGGACGTCCGACCGTCGCGTCCCCCATCCCCCCTGGACGCGACGGAGCGCCTCCCTCCGGCTGTGGCCGCTCATCGGACGCCGCGCATCATTGCAAACGCGACGCACACGTTCGTACCCGTCTCTTCGGACGTATCGGAGGGCCACGCTCCGTCGTGGCCATGTTCGGGAATGGCACGTTGCGGAGTGCCACCCTCTGTCGTGACCATGTTCGCGGATGACACCGGCGCCCATCGAGGACGTCCGACCGGCGGGTCCCCCCCACCCCGGACGCGACGGAGCGCGTCCCTCCGGCCGTGGCCGTGTTCGCCCATGCCGTGAACGTTCGATCCTCGGACGCGAAGGGGCCACGGCGATCCCACCCCGGACGCGACGGAGCGCGTCCCTCCGGCTTGCCATCCCCGCGTTTTGCGACGAACCCCGGCCGCCGGACGGGACGTACCACGTCCCCACCGAGCGTCGACGTCGGCCCGTGCACCCGGTCTCGCCCTGCGGGCAGAGGCGCGCCAGAAGGGATTCGAACCCCTGACCCGCGGCTTAGAAGGCCGCTGCTCTGTCCACTGAGCTACTGGCGCGTCGGGGTGAGAGGATTCGAACCTCCGACCCCCTGCGCCCAAGGCAGGTGCGCTACCAGTCTGCGCCACACCCCGGGATTTCCCTCGCCTAACACAGCGGGCAGAACAAGGCAATTTGGTGCCTCGGACTTTGTTACGAATACGTGAATGGACCGGTCGGGAGAGCAAATGAAGTGTCCGCTTTTCTGGTGGTCGGGCGTGGAGCACGGGTTCTCGAAAGGAGGATTCGGCGATGGAGGTCTTCTACGGGCCGACTGCCGTGGAGCAGGCCATGAGACGACACCTGCTCGGTCTGCAAACGTAGCCTGGATTTCGGGCTAGGGCTGCTCCGCGCGTCCCGCGACCTTGTACGGACTCGCGACCAGGCCGCTCGCTCGGTTTTCCGCCCGTCTTCTGGAACGTCCGATGTCGCTCAGTCGACGTACCCGAGAAGCCGCAAGCGCCGTTCCGTGGCGGGGTCGAGCTCGACCTCCGGCGCCTTCCTGGCCCGATTCTGCCGGTCTCGTTCCCACTCTTCGAGCCTCTTGCGAAGCTCTGCCAGGCGCTCGGTATCGGTCGCGGCAAGGTTGGTTTGCTCCCGGGGATCGCTGGCCAGGTCGTAAAGCTCTTCGGAGACCCGAAGCTTTTTCGGCTTGGCTCGAACCGGGCTCTTCGAGCCGGATTGCTCTTCGCCGAAGCCTTCCCACCTCACCTTGTCGGGGAGTTCGACACGTCGCCCGCAGAGCTGGAAGGCTTGCCCTTCGTCGTCGACGGTTCCGACCATGCCTTCGAGCTCGATCTCGTTTTGCGGGTTCTCTTCCAGTACCCGAACTTCCCGCGCCTCGAACCTCCCTTGTCGCCAGCGGCCTTCGACCTTGACCCAGCGGAGAGGTTCCAGGGCCGACGAGTCGGGGGAGCGGAATCGCGTCTTTCCAGTCCAGAGAACCGTGGAACCGAGGAGTTCGAGCGTTCGCTCCTTTTGCGCGACGCGGCCGACCGGCCCCGTGACTTCGCAGTCCGTGTCGCCAGGCGCAAGCTTTTTGACCTGTCCGGCAACGAACCTCCCCGCCGCGAGGATTCCTTCCACCCGAACGCGGATGCCGTGGCGGAACTCCCCTGGCATGGTGGAGGAAGGCGCCGCGCGATTCGGATCGCGCCTGCTCGTGCGGATGTACTTGTGAGTCGGGGATCTCAGCCAGCTCTGCTCGGTTCTTCCGTGGGGCTCGAAACCGAAAACCGTCTTCTCCCGGCCGCTAGCTGCCAGCTCCAGCAGGGAGGGGCCGTCCGCCGGAGCTCCCGCCGCCTCGAGGACCGACGGGGCGACGGCGGTGATTTGCACCGGGGTCTCGACGACCCCCGAAGCCTTCTTCTTCCCTCGAAGGCGTACGAGAAGGGGTACTCGCAGCAGTTCCTCGTAAGGTCCGTAACCGTGATCGACGCGGCCGTGCTCGAGAAAACCGTCTCCATGGTCCGCAGTCACGACGACCACGGTGTTCGCGAAGACTCCCCGGTGCTCGAGGAGTCGGAACAGGCGGCCGAGAACCGCGTCGAGTGCCGCAATTTCCCCCCGGTAGAGCTTGCGCAGCGTGGCGAGTTCATCCGCCGAGAGCGAGAGGAGTCCGGAGTTGACGGCTTCCCGCAGCACCCACCAGTGTTCCGCGTCCAGGGCCCAGTGAGCGCGGCGGAGCCTGTCCTCGGTCGTGAACTCCTGCCCCGGGGGAGGACGATCGGGCGTGTAAGGCCAGTGGGCATCGAGGAAGTGAAGGTAGGCAAAAAAAGGCTTGCCCGGAGGCTGCGCTTCGAGCCAGCCGAGGAAGCGGTCGACGAGGACCGGGGCCACGCCGGCATCTTCGACGTACGTTTCGAAACCTCTTCCGAAACCGCTCTGAACGCGCCGCAGGTGGTCGTTTTCCACGAACGCAGCCGTCCCGTAACCTTCGGCGGAGAGCTTCTGCGCGAGTGTCGGTACGTCCGAGGGAAGAACGTCCGCTCGCTTTTTGCGGCCGTCGAACACTCCGTGCTCCCAGGGCTGGAGTCCCGTGAGCAGCGACGCCACCGCGGGCTTCGTCCACGAGGCGGTACTGAGTGCCGTCGAAAAGACGAGAGATTCCCGGGCGAGCGCGTCGAGGTGGGGGGTCGGACTCGGCCCCGCACCGTAGCTCCCGAGCTCGTCGGCTCGAACGGCGTCGAGGCAGACGAGAAGCACGTTGGGCGAAAGGGGAGAGGCACCTCTTCCCTGTCCCGGGGGGAAGGCCAGCAGGAAAACGAGGGCGAGGAATGCCCGTGGACGGGGGCTCCGTCGACCTCGAAGAACATGCGTTTGTTCCGCCCGCGCCGCCAACGTTTGTTTCCTTGGCTTTTACCAGCCTCGCCACTAGCATGAAAATTGTCGGCTTTCTGGTTTCGTACGGGGGGGGGAGAAATGAAACGAACGCTCGGTGTTTTGATTTTCTTCGGAGCTCTGGCCGTGCCTTCGTGGGGCGGTGTGATGGACAGCCCGCTCCCGGAACTGGTGCCCGGCTCGTCGACCCAGCACGTGTACACGGTGCCGGGAGTCGTGAAGAACAACAACCTGGAGACTGTTTTCATTTGCACGAATCTCGAGCGCACCAAAACCGTGCGTGTCGCGGTCGAAGTGTTTCCGATCGGCGGTGGACCACCGCTGAACGACGTGAGCACGGGGGTGGGAGACGGAGCGGAAGACGTTCCGGTGGGCGCCACGGTGACGATCGCCACGGGCTCGACGGCGGGGCTTCACGAGACGGAAGTCATCGGGAGCCTCGGACCGGCGAGCGTGAAAAACGGGTCTGCGCGGATTCTCTCGACGTCAAAGCGGATTGCGTGCGAGGCTTTCGCCGTCGACCAGCTCGGCGACCCGCCCGTGGTCATGGTTCCGCTGAAGATGATCTCCAGAAGGCAGAAGGGGGACTGACGGAGTGGGCACTGCGGTTCGCCCCGTCCTGCTCTTTTTCGTCCTAGCGTTACCTTTCCGAGCGGCTCGTGCGGGCGTCGCCGACACGCCTCTGCCCCGTTTTTCCGACGGAAGTCCTAGTGTACTGGTGGGGACCTTCACGGGTGTCACGAAAAGAGGGCGTCTCCAGACCGATTTTCTCTGCACGTCGTTCGCGGGAGGGGCGACGCACATAGGGGTGGAGGTCTTCGACCAGGACGGAACGTTGCTGAACGACGTTTCCGCTGGCACGGGAGCGGTGCTCGGGGTAGGGCCGGGCCAGACGGTGACCTTCGGGACGAGCGGCACGGTGGCTTTTCTCGAGACGGCGGTCATTCCTCTACCCACGGTCTCGCAGGGGTCGGCTCGTGTCGTGGCGACGTCGCCCGGCGTTCGGTGTGCCGCCCTGATCGTCGACGACGCTGTGAGCCCTCCCGTGTCCCTTGCCACCCTGGGTCCCGGGGTTCGCCCGTCTCCGGGAAACGCTTTGCCTTCCGTGCCGCTACCGCGCTTCGCAGACGGAAAAAGTGCGACGCACTCGCTCGTGATTCCGGGAATCACGAAGAGGGACCGCATGCAGAGCGTGGTCGTCTGTACGTCCCTGGCCCGGGGGGAGATCGACGTGGGCGTGGAAGTCTTCGGCCCCGACGGCACGCTGGAGAACGACGTCTCGCAGGGCAACGGAGCGGTGCTGGGGGTACGGGCCGGAAGCACGGTGACGTTCGGCACCACGGGAACGGCTGGCTTTCTCGAGACGACGGTCGTCGTCCTGCGTGGCGTGGCGCAGGGCTTCGCCCGCGTGGTCGCCACTTCACCGGACCTGCTCTGCGACGCGTTCGTCCTCGATTCCGCCTTGACTCCGCCCGTGGCGATGACCGGGCTGACCTTCGGGGTCGAGGGCAGGGACCCCGGCGATCTGAACGCGGACGGCAAGCTCGACGTGGCGGACCTGGTGGCTCTGGTACGCCGGATGTTTCGCTGACGCGCCCATGGATGCCTCCTCCGGCGAGGTCTCGAAGCGCACGGTTCGGATCCGGTGGAACCCACTCTTCCAGCGTCTCCAGTGGAGGCGACTGGTCGGGACGGGAGCGGAGCTGCTCCCCTATTTGCGACCCGTTCGACACGAGCTCGTCCTGGCTTTTCTCTGCAGTCTCGGGGTCGTGCTCACGCAAATCGCCCGTCCGTGGCCGATCAAGATGGTCTTCGATTACGCACTCACCCCGGCAGGCAAGATCAAGTGGGTCTTCCCCTTCTACCTCCTGAAGGGCTACGGGGCGATGGGCATCGTGAGCATTTCCTGCGGCCTTCTGTTCCTGGTCACGCTGCTCTGGGGACTGTTCGTGTACAACCAGCGTTACCTGGTGGCGACGGCGGGCCAGGAGGTCGTCTTCGCCTTGCGCCGGAGGCTTTTCGCGCACCTGCAGCGCCTCTCGCTCTCTTACCATCGCCGGCATCACGTGGGAGACCTCTTGCTGCGGGCGACCGGCGACACGAACATGATGCGAGAAATGCTCGTGGACGCCACGCTGGTCGTGGCCACCGAGTTTCTCGTCCTTTTCGCGATGGTCGCGGTGATGTTCTGGATGGATTGGCAGCTCACTCTCGTGAGCCTTTCCGTCCTCCCCATGTTGGCGCTGTCCGTCTTCCACATCTCGACCGAGCTCCGGGGTGCCGTGCGATCCCAGCGGCGCAAGGAGGGCCGGATGGCGAGCCGCTTCGGCGAGATGTTGCAGTCCGTTCCCGTCATCCAGGCCTTCGGGCGCGAACGCTACGAAAACGAGCGCTTCGAGGGGCCCAACCGCCAGAGCCTGCGCCAGGCTCGCAGGACGGTTCGCCTCGAAGCGGCCCTGGAACGGACGGCCGAGATTCTCATAGCGACCGGCACCGGTGCGGTCCTCTGGTTCGGGGTGCGCCGGGTGCTCCAGGGAATCCTCACTCCCGGGGACCTGCTCGTCTTCGTCTCGTACCTGGGAGGGACCTACCGGCCGCTTCGCCGGATCGCCTTCGTCGCGACCCGAGTGTCCAAGGCCTTGAGCTGTGCCGAGCGGGTCTTCGCGGTGCTCCACGCGGACGACCGGGTTCGCGTCCGCCGCGACGCCCGGCCGGCGCCTCGGTTTCGGGGACGCGTGAGCTTCAAGGACGTCTCCTTCGCCTACGAGCCCGGCCGTCTCGTTCTCGACAGGGTTTCCTTCACCGTTCAGCCGGGTCAGACCCTGGCGATCGTGGGGCCGAACGGGTCGGGGAAGTCCACGCTTTGCGCGCTCCTGCCCCGACTGTACGATCCCACCGAGGGAGTGATCACGATCGACGGGGAAAAAAATCACGCACTTCCGTCTCGACACGGTCCGGGAACAGATCGGCGTGGTTTTGCAAGAGCCGCTGCTTTTCGCCGGAACCGTGCGAGAGAACATCGCCTACGGAAAGCCCGAGGCTTCGGTCGAAGAAATCGAAGCAGCCGCCCGAGCCGCCGACGCCCACGACTTCATCGTGAACCTGCCCGGGGGGTACGATACGCCGGTGGGCGAGCGAGGCGCGACGCTCTCCGGGGGCCAGCGTCAGAAAATCGCGATTGCGCGGGCGATCCTGAAAGATCCCGCCATTCTCGTCCTGGACGAACCCACCACGTACCTGGACGCGACCTCGGCGGCGCAGGTCAACGGGACTCTCGCACGCCTTTCCTCCGGAAAGACCACGCTTCGCACCGCGCACCGTCTCGCGGAGGTGCGTGATGCGGACTGGATCCTCGTGCTGCACGAGGGACGTGTGGTGCAGGCGGGGACCCACGAGAGCTTGATGAAGGAAGAGGGGTGGTATCGCCAGGTTTTCGAGCTCCAGCGCGATGACGCGGGCGCCGTGCCGGCTCGTGCGCCACTCGAACTTCGCCATGGGACGGGTCCGACGAACCGGAACTGAGCGTCCTGCGTGGGTCGGTCGTGCCGCCGTCCTGCTCGTCCTCCTGGCCTCGGCCACGCTCGTTCTTCTGGGAACTCGTTCTTTCTACCGGCACACGGCACGCATCAGGCCGGTCGTCGTCCCGTTCGATCTCTTCTGGTGCTCGAAGGACGAAGACTGTGTCGTGCTGGACCGCATCGGCTGCTGTCCGTGCACCCAGGGGGGCGGTCAGGCGGCCATCACGCGCTGGCACCGCGACGAGTTACGCCGCTTCCTGAAAAAGGCCTGCCGGCAGGACCCCCAGGTTTGCGTGCAGGTGAACGTCTGCCGGAACGATTGGCTGCCCAGGTGCGTCGACCGGCGATGCCAGCTGGTCCTGCCGGCCGAGGACGCGGACTCGAGCCCCGTGGCGTCCGGACGGGGGGAATGAAAATCGTGACGGCAGACCTCGAGGCGGAAATCGAGAGGCTCCTCGGACCCGGCCTCGAGAAGAACTCGTGGCGGAGAGATTTCGAGGCGTTCCGGGAGCGGCGTCTCTGGAACGAGAATTACCACCGCCGCCGCGTTCGGATCCTGAGCCGGGAATGGGGAAAGGCCGCCCGTGGGACGATCCTCGATCTCGGTACGGGAAGAGGAGGTCTGGCCGTGGCATTGGCGCGCGAGGGGTACCCGGTCGTGGCCCTGGACCTGCGGCGGAACTGCTGCCGGCTGGCGAAGCTTCGGGCGTATCGGTACGGGCTCGACCTGCCGGCCGTCTGCGCGCGCGGCGAGGAGCTCCCCTTTCGGGGTGAGTCTTTCACGGGTGTCGTCTGCCGGGACGTTCTCGAGCACTGCGAGTGCCCAGGGCTCTTGCTGGCGGAGATTCACAGGGTGCTCCGACCCGGGGGCTCTTGCTTCGTCACGGTGATCAACCGGTGGGCCTGGGTCGATCCCCACTACCACCTTTTCGCCTCGTCGTTTCTGCCGGGACCTTTGCGTGATCGGTACGTTCGCCTCCGCGGCCGCGACAAAGGGACCGCGAGGGACCGGCAGCGACTTTCCGAGCTCCACTCTTTTTCTTATCGCGAGTTCGTCCGCTGGGCGTCGTCCTTCGGTTTCCGGGTGCGCGACCTGGCCGCGGAGTCCCTGGAGCGGTACCGGCGAGAAAGCACCCGGAGCTGGCTGCGCTGGGTGCGCTCGCGGCTCTTGCGCCCGTTCTCGCTCCATGCGAACCACTTCGAGTTTCTCCTGCTCAAGGCGGCCTGAGGCCATGCGCTCCGGCACGTCGGGTCGGTGTGGCCGAATCGGTTACGTGTTGAAGGTCTTCCCGAGACTTTCGGAAACTTTCGTGATGAACGAGATTCGAGCCCTGGAAAGTCTGGGAGAAGACGTGGTCGTCTTTTCCCTCCACCACCCGACGGAGCAGGTTCCCCATGGCTTGCTGCGAGAGCTGCGAGCTCCGGTGTGCTACGTGGACGACCTCCCTTGCAGCGAGGCGTCCGTCGGGGCTGCCCAGCGGGAACTCTGCCGGCGTCTGGGCATTCCGCGAGCCGATCGCGGCAGGTACTTGCCGCGGAAATACGTCCGGCTCGCGCTCGGTGTTGCCAAGCTGGCGGCGCGGGAGAAGGTGAGCCGACTGCACGCCCATTTCGCATCTCGGGCGGCTCACGTGGCCCTTCTTGCCGCACGGCTCGCCGGTTATCGGTTCACGTTCACGGCGCACGCGAAGGACATCTACCACGAGGAAGTCGATCCGGAGCTCCTCCGGTGGAAGATCGCGGAAGCCGAGAAAGTCGTGACGGTGAGCGAGTACAATGCGGCCTACCTCCGCGGGCTTCTCCCCCCGGGCCACCCGGCACGCGCGAAGATCCGTCGGATCTACAACGGCGTGGACCTCGGACGTTTTCGCTCCGAAATCCCTGCATCGGAGGCTCCGCCTCTCGTCCTCGGGGTTGGGCGTCTCGTGGAAAAGAAGGGCTTTTCGGTTCTGGTGGACGCGTGCCGTCTCCTGCGGGAGGGGGCGGAGACGTTTCGGTGCGAAATCGTCGGGTCCGGCCCCGAAGAGGACAGATTGCGCCGGCAGATCGAAACCGGCGGCCTCGACGGAAAGGTCCACCTCCGGGGCGCTCTTCCGTACGAGAGGGTGGTCGAGGCGATGCGAGGGGCTCGTGTGGTCGTGTTGCCGGCCGTCGTCGCTCGCGATCGCAACGTGGACGCGCTCCCGACCGTTCTTCTCGAGGCGATGGCCGTGGGGCGTCCGGTGGTGGCGAGCCGGCTTTCGGGGATTCCGGAAATCGTGGCCGAGGGAGAAACGGGCTTTCTCGTGCCGCCCGGGGATCCCGAGGCGCTCGCGGGTTGCCTCTCGCTCCTCCTGCGCGACCCCGGAAAGGCCGCCGCGATGGGGTGTGCGGGGAGACGCCGCGCGGAGGGGCTTTTCGACCTCTTCGGGAACGTGCGTTTTCTTCGAGACACCGTGTTCGGCGCCTCCGGGGAGGATTCGTGAAGCGGCAACTCCACGTGGCCTACGTGTGCGCGGACCGCGGAGTACCGGTCGGGGGCACGAAGGGCGCTTCCGTCCACGTCGCGGAGTTCGCCCGCGCGCTCCGGAGTTCGGGCGCGGATGTCCGGATTCTGGCGGCCCGCACTACCGGAAACTTCGCCGAGGTTCCCGTGGTCGACCTCGGTGGGACGAGGTTCGGGCGCGAGATCCGCAAGGCGCTCTTCGAGAGGGCTCGCACCGTCCGCGAACGGGCGGCGGCGACGGAAGTCCAGGGGCTCCTCACGAACCAGATTCTCGGGCGGGAGCTCGAACGGATGCACCGCAAGTGGGGGATCGACGCCGTCTACGAGCGATACTCCCTCTGGAGTTACGCGGCCGCCGCTTTCGCCGAGACGCACGACATCCCCTACGCTCTCGAGGTGAACGCTCCGCTTCGCCAGGAGCAGGAGCGCTACCGGGCTCTGGAGAACCCTGCCGCGGCCGCGGGTCTCGAGTCCTTCCTCTTCCGGGCGGCCGATTTCGTCGTCGTGCCGTCGAGGGCTCTTCGGCCCTACGTCGTTCGGCGCGGGGCCCGTCGCGGTGCCGTTCGGGTGTTGCCGAATGCAGCCGATCCCGACCGGTTCGTCCCGACGCTGCGATCGAGAAAAGAAGGGGACGAGTTCGTCGTCGGCTTCCTGGGGTCCCTGAAACCCTGGCACGGTCTCGAGACGCTCGTTCCGGCGTTCGCGAAGCTGTCCCGGCTCTTCGGCGGCTACCGGCTCCTGGTGGTCGGGGACGGCCCGATGAAGGGCGAACTTCGGAAAGGTCTGGCCACCGAAGGCTTGATCGGGAAAGCTACCTTCGCCGGAGAAGTGCCTCACCACGAGGTTCCGAAATACCTGGCGGGGATGGACGCGGGACTCGCTCCCTACCCGAAAATCCCGGGGTTCTATTTTTCGCCGCTCAAGGTCTTCGAATACATGGGTGCCGGCGTACCCGTGGTAGCGAGCCGGGTAGGGCAGCTCGCGGAGGTTCTCGCGCACGGGCGGACGGCCCTCTTGCACCGCCCGGGCTCGATCGACGGGATGGTCCGCGCGATCGAGCGTTTGCGCAGCTCTCCGCAGCTCGCGCACCGTCTCGCACGCAACGCCCGCTCGACCCTGGTCCGGCGGTTCACGTGGCGCCGGAACGCCGAGCGCGTCCTGGCGATGTTCGAGCGGCATCTGCCGGCTCGAAGACGGAGGGCCGGAAGACGGTGAAGGCAGCGACCGTCGAGCTCCTTTTGCGGCCCGAGTCCGTCGTACGGTTTTTCTCGGCCGTGCCCCGGCTCAGGGCGGGTCGCCTTCGAAGAGCGGAGCTCGTCTCGACCTGGGTCAAGCCGGGGCGACACTTCCACGCGCTCTACCGGCTTCGGGGAGAGGGGATTGCGGAGCTGTACGGTTCCGCCTTCGTCGTGGGGCTGGAACGGGCCCGGAAACTCGTCGGTCGGATGGCCAGAACCTGTGCACGAGAGAGCGAGTGTGCGCACTGCTCTTCGTCGGTGGCGGATGGCGGAATTCTCTTGCAACTTTTCCCCTTCGATCATCGTCTTCCGACCCTTCGCGCCTGTATGGACACCGCCCGGGTATCCCGAGCGGTGGGATGGCCCTTTTTCTCCCCGGCCCTGGTGTCGTACCGGCCCGGTCGCCGGTGTCTTCTACGGTACGCGACGGAGCGAGGCACGGTATTCGGAAAGGTATCGCGGGAAGAACGGCCGGGCGCGTCCTTCGCGATTCACCGCGAAGCGTACGAGGAACTTTCCGGGAAAGGGCCGACGTGGGTCCGTCTGCCGAAACCGATCGCTTACGTCGGGTCTCTCGTTCTCGCGCTGTTCGAGGAGGTTCCCGGGACGAGTCTGCGCTCTCGGCTTCGCGACACTTCCCGGCTGGGCTCCGACCTCGAGCGAGCTGCCGCGGCGCTCGCCCGGCTGCACGCCCTCCGGCCCCCGAGCCTCGCGCGGTCCTTCGTCCGGGAGGACGAGATCGCACTCCTTCGCTCCTGGGTTGCCTTTACCGGGAGACTCGATCCCGTCCTCGGAACGAAGCTGCGGCGAGCCTTGAGGGAAGTCGAGAGGGCGTTACCCCCGAGAGATCGCGCGGCCGGTCTTCGTCCACCGAGACTTCTACGACAAGCAGGTCCATCTGGATGCCCGGACGGTCTCCATTCTGGACCCCGATACGGCGGCTTGGGGAGAACGCGAGCTCGACCTCGGGAACTTCTGTGCCCACCTGCGTCTGCGGGGGTTGCAGGGATTTCTGCCGGGCGCGGCCTCGGAATGGGAAGGGTCGTTCTTGCGTGGCTACCCGGGCGGGTTCTCCGACGAACGATTCCTGTGGTACCGCCGGACCTCGCTCTTGCGCCTCGCCTGTTCGTACCGGGTGAGGCCGGGGTCGGAAGCCCTCTGTACGGCGCTGGTCGAGGAGAGTCTTCGGTCGTGAGGCAGCGAATTCTCTTCTACAGCCACGACACCTACGGCCTCGGTCATTTTCGGAGAAGTCTCACGATCGCCTCTTACCTCGTACGGCACCTGCCCGGACTTTCCGGGCTCATGCTCACGGGTCTCGAGTCGGCGGCCTCGTTCGAGGCCGTGGCCGGGGTCGATTTCGTCAAGCTGCCTTCCATCTGGAAATCCGGGCCGGACCGGTACGTTTCTCGCCACCTTCGGGTAAGTTTCACGAGGGTGCGAAGGATCCGGGAACGTCTCGTCGAGACCGTCGCCCGTGCGTTCGAGCCGCATCTGGTGGTCGTCGACAACGTCCCGCTCGGAGCCGAGGGAGAGCTTCTGCCCACCTTGCGTTATCTCCGCAAACGTCGGCCTTCGGTGCGGGTCGCCCTGACTCTCCGCGACATCCTGGACGCGCCCGAGAGAATCGTCCCGCGATGGAGAGAAAGCGGCGTGTACGACGCTCTCGGGAGGTTTTACGACGAGATCTGGGTCGCCGGCTCTCCTTCGGTGTTCGATCCGGCTCTCCTTTACGAGTTCCCGAGCGCCGTCTCCCGAAAGGTCAGGTTTTGCGGCTACGTGGCGCGTGCACCCGTTCGGCAGGACGTAGAGAGTCTTCGGCAGGAGCTTCGCCTCGGGAGCCGACCTCTCGTCGTGGTAAGCTGCGGAGGCGGAGGGGACGGGTTTCCCTTGCTGCGGGCTTACGTCGAGGCAGCCCGCGCTCTTGCAGGCCGAGGGGTCTCTTCGGCCGTCTTTCTCGGGCCCGACATGCCGGCCACGAATCGCCACGAGCTCAAGCGGCTGTTTCTCGGCATCGGCGACGGAGTGTTCGTTTACGACTTCCGCCCCGACTTCGTGTCCTTTCTCGCGCTGGCACGGGTCAGCGTCTCGATGGCGGGCTACAACACGACGTGCGAGGTACTCTCGCAGCGGAAGCCTGCCGTCCTGGTGCCCCGGATCGAGCCGCGGCGAGAACAGCTCTTACGAGCGCGGGCGCTCGAAAGCTTCGGGCTCGTCAGCGTCGTCCTGCCCGGAGAGCTCCGGCCCGATGTCCTGCTCGGGGCCGTCGAAAGCCTCCTCGCTGCCCGTCGCGTACCGCAGGAGCTGCCTCCGGGTCTCGATTTTGCCGGGCTGGCACGCATCGCACGGAGAGCACGCCGGATGCTGGGTCGAGAGGAGGGGGAGTGAAGCCTCCGGGCAGGGTGGGTGAGCCTCGGACTCGCGGCGTGTCTCGTGCTGGTCTCGGTGCCGCCCCGTTGCGATGGTCGTTCGCTGCTCCCCGGTGCTCGCTGGCGAGTCCGGCTGCTCGTCGAGCAGGCGTACAACGACAACGTGGAGCAGCAGGAAGGGCCGCTCCGACGGAGCGATTTCATCACGAAAGCCGGAGCGAAAGTCGATGCAGAACTGCCGGACCGGGGCCTTCTTCCCCGACCGCTGGGGGTTGGAGGTGCAAGGTTCCGTGTACCACGAGCTTTCCAACTTCGACCACGTCCTTGTTTCCTCGGAGGCTCGCTACTCCGTCGGGAAACGGACGGAGCTCGCGCTCGGCTACCTCTATTCGCCGCGGCGCCTCCTGTTCGAGGAGGAAGAGGCAGCGCGGCGCGTTTTCTACGCCGAGCACGAGATGGAGGCCACCCTCAGGCGAAAATTCGGCGAGAGAAAACGGCTCCGCGCGAGGGTTTTCTTTCCTCGCCGAGTGGGACGATTACCGAACGGAAGAGAACCAGCGGGACTCGTTCGCTCCCGGTCTGGAACTGGCACTTCGGTACCACTTCGTGCCCGACTTGCCGTGGCTTCGTGTCTGGATTCCGAGGGGGAGCTTCGAGTACGCGCGCCGCGAGGCCGAGCGGGAGAATTTCGATCGCCAGAGCTTCGACGTGGCGGCGGGCTTCGAAGCCGGGTTCGCGCGCGACCTCCGCTTTTTTTTTTCGCTACGAGCGATCGTTGCGGGATTACCTCGTGGACACCTTGCGCTCCGAAGGGCGGCGTAACGGCAACTTCCGCCGCGAGGACGACATCGAGCAGTTCGAGTTCCGGCTCGTCGCTCCCGTCGTCCCGCTTCGGGGTGTTTCCCTTGCTCTGCGGTATCGACTCAGGACGGGGGTTCTGGACCAGCCGAGCCAACGTAATCCGGAGGGAGAACTCGGCGTACGTAGGGAGTTCGCGAGCCACGAGGTGGGAGTAGGCTTCGGTTATGAGTTCTGAGCACCGGGAGAGAACCGGGCCGGGCGGCGGGCGGGGACTGCGCCTCGCTTACGTTTGCGCGGACCGGGGCATCGAGCTCCAGGGCACGAGCGGCTCGGCGGTTCACGTGCGGGAGTTCGTGGCGGCGCTGCGGCGCAGGGGGTTCCGCGTGACGCTTTTCGCGCCGCTCGGGGGCCGCCGGAAGCAATGCGAACCGTTCGGTCGTGCCCCTCGACGCCGACCCCGTGCTCCGAGCGCTGCACCGGAGTCTCGGCAAGCACGGGCACGGCGACGAGCGCTCCCGGACGCTTGCCGCCGAGGCGCAGGGTCTTCTCTGGAACGCGGCCCTCGCGGCGGGGCTCGAGAGACGACGTGGCAGGATCGACTGCGTGTACGAGAGGGCGTCGCTCTGGTCTCTGGCCGGCCTCCAGTTCGCGCGTCGCCGAGGAGTGCCCTACGTTCTCGAACTCAACGCTCCTCTGGTGGAGCAACAGCGGCTCTACCGCCGGATCGAGCTGGTCCCGGTAGCGGAAGCGATCGAGTCGTCGCTGCTCGCCGGGGCCGACCTCGTCCTGGTGACGACGACCGCGCTTGCCGAGTACGCTCATGCTCGCGGCGCGTCGAGGCGGAAAATTCGCCTCCTCCCGTGCGGTGCGCCGGCCCGGATGCTCTCGGCCGGCAAGGTGCGCCCGCGTCGGAGGGGGGAGGAGTTCGTCGTGGGCTTTCTCGGAAGTTTGAAGCCGTGGCACGGCGTGGATCTTCTGGTGCGGGCGTTTCGGCGACTGGTCTCCCTCGACGGACGGTACCGCTTGCTCGTGGTGGGAGACGGACCCCTGCGGGCGGAAGTCGAGAAGCTCCGTTCTTTGGCCCCGCTGCGAGACAAGGTGCGAATCGTGGGGCCCGTTCCGCACTTCCGTGTCCTTTCTTATCTCGCGAAAATGGACGTCGGCTTGGCGCCGTACCCACCGCTTCCGAGCTTTTATTTCTCCCCCTTGAAGGTGTGGGAATACGCGGCCGCGGGCGTTCCGATCGTGGCCACCGCCAGCGGGGATTTGCCCTCTCAGTTTCCCCACAAGCAGGCCGCGTTGCTCCATCCGCCGGGGAGCGTGAAGAAGATCGTCGAGCACGTCGAGCTTCTGCGAAAGAACCCCGAGCTCGCGGTACGGCTCGCCCGCAGGGCGCGTCGCGTGGCGCGACGACACACGTGGGACCGTCACGCTGCGCGATTCGAATCGCTGCTCGGAAAACTCGGGCCGCGCTGGTCGGTGCCTGGGCCCTGCTGAGGAGCTATCCCCCGTCCGGGCCCCCGATGGGGGCATCGTCACGGAGAAACCCCGGGAGCTTCTCCCGCAGCTCTCGGAGCGCGCGACCGCGGTGGCTTTTCCGGTCCTTTTCTTCGGGGCTCATTTCGGCGAAGGTCTTTCCCGACTCCGGATCGAGAAAAACGGGGTCGTACCCGAATCCTCCTTCGCCGCGCGGAGCATCGAGGACGATGCCCTCGCAGGACCCCTCCGCCACGAGTGCCGACCCGTCGGGCTTCGCCACGACCACGACGCAGCGGAAGCGGGCCGTTCGCTTTTCCCGTGGCACGGAACGCAGCCGCGCGAGGAGAAGCTCGATGTTCTCCCTCGAACTTCCGCCGCTGTAGCGGGCCGAACGCAGGCCCGGCTCCCCGCCGAGAGCGTCTACCTCGAGTCCCGAGTCGTCGGCGAGGGCCGGCAAGCCCGTCGCACGGGCCGCGAGCAGCGCCTTCTCCCGCGCGTTTTCCTCGTAGCTTCGTCCGCCCTCGAGCGGCTCGGGGACGCCGGGAAACTCCTCGAGACTTCGCAACCGAATTCCGAGCTTCCCGAGAAGTCTCTGGAACTCCCGGATCTTCCCCCGGTTGCGGGTAGCGAGGACGAGAAAGGGAGGAGCTTTCACGAAAGCCGGGCTACGGTGTCGGCCTGGATGGCGGTGAGCTGCCGTATCCCGAGAGCCGCGAGGTCGGTGAGCCGCTCGAGGTCTTCTCGGCCGAAGGGGTTCGTCTCGGCCGTACCCTGGATTTCGACGAACTTTCCGCTTCCGGTCATGACGACGTTCATGTCCACTTCCGCGGCGCTGTCCTCCGCGTAGCAGAGATCGAGAAGCGGTGTTCCCTGGACGATCCCCACGCTCACCGCTGCCACCGAATCGCGCAGCGGGTTCGCGAGGAGCATCCCTTCCCGCTGTAGCTTGAGGCACGCGTGGGCGAGCGCCACGTACGCACCCGTGATCGCTGCCGTCCGCGTGCCGCCGTCGGCCTGGATCACGTCGCAGTCGACCCAGAGGGTCCGCTCGCCGAGCAGTGCGAGGTCGGTCACGGCCCGCAAGCTCCTCCCGATCAGCCGCTGGATCTCGTGGGTTCTCCCACCGACGCGCCCCCGGCTGGCTTCCCTCTGGATCCTTTGCTGCGAGCAACCCGGAAGCATCCCGTACTCGGCCGTGAGCCATCCGCGGCCGGTGTTGCGCAGGAACTGCGGAACCCCGTCTTCGAGCGACACCGTGCACACGACCTTGGTCTCCCCCATTTCGATGAGCACCGACCCGAGCGCATAGCGGAGAAAACCCGGCTCGATCTTCACGGGACGAAGCTCGTGAGGTTGTCGGCCGTCGGGACGCATCGTCCACCTTCTATCCCGAGCCAGCCCCGGAAAACAGTCCCCGGCGAAAAAACGGCATCTCGCACGGAGGAGCGCATGCGAGTGGAAAAAAAACCTGGAGGAGGCGGCAAAAAAGTCTTTTTTTCCACGCCGCAGTGCGCGGCTTCGGGTTGTGCACCCGGGTTCACCGTGTTACATTTTCGCCACCGAAAGGAGATTGAGGTTGACCTCATGGAGGTAGCACCGACGATCAAAGGGTCCCACCCGCTGATGGAGAGGATCCTGGCCATCTCGAGGAAGGTGGCCGCTACGGATTCGACGGTCCTCATCATGGGAGAGAGTGGGACCGGGAAGGAACTCATCGCCCGATACATCCACTCGATGAGCCGGCGCGCCGCCCATCCTTTTATACCCGTCAACTGCGGCGCCATCCCTTCCGAGCTTCTCGAGTCCGAGATGTTCGGCCACGAAAAGGGCGCTTTCACCGGAGCGGTCGGCTCTCGCATGGGCATGTTCCAGCTCGCGAACGGAGGGACGATCTTCCTCGACGAGATCGCCGAGATGAGCCCGCCGCTGCAGGTGAAGCTTCTCCGCGTGCTTCAGGACAAGGAGATCCGCCCGGTGGGTTCCGACCGGACGATCCGTGTGGACGTCCGGGTGATCGCCGCGACCAACAAAGACCTCGCCGTCGAGGTCGAAAAGGGGCGCTTTCGCGAGGACCTCTACTACCGGCTCCAGGTGATCCCGATCACCGTCCCGCCGCTCCGCGAGCGGAGGTCGGACATTCCCATCCTGGTGCAATACTTTCTCGACAAGTACAACCAGCGCCACCCGAACATGCAGGCCCGGATTTCCGAGGAGGCGATGGTCTACCTCTGGGAGTACGACTGGCCCGGCAACGTCCGGGAGCTCGAGAACCTGATCGAGCGCCTCGTCGTGCTGAGCGAGGACGGGCTCATCCGGGTCGAGAACCTCCCCCTGAACATCCGGACGTTTCTCTCCGACAAGAAAATTCCCAAGCCCCAGCTCGGGGCCGAAGGGATCGACCTGAACCAGGCCGTCGAGGAGTTCGAGTACCGGCTGATCGACGAAGCACTGCGACGAACGAAAGGCAACAAACAGGCCGCCGCGCGCCTTCTGGGTCTCAAGCGCACGACGCTCGTCGCGAAGCTCCGGCGGAAAAGCGGGAAGGACCTCGAGGCCCGTTGATGGCGGAGGCGACGATGGGCGACCCAGTGGCCGGAACGATTCTCGTGGTCGACGACGACCGGGACGCGCGGGAGATCATCGCGCGGATGCTCGAAAGTCAGGGCTACACCTGCGTGCTCGCGGAAGACGGCCCAGCCTGCCTCGACCTAGCCCGGCGAGAGGCGATCGACGTGATCGTGCTCGACGTCATGATGCCCGGCATGGATGGTCTCGAGGTTTGCGCGAGGCTCTACGCCGACTCCGAGCTCCGGAAGATCCCGGTGATCCTTCTCACGGCCAAGGACGACCTGGACACGCGGAAGCGCGGGATGGAGCTCGGGGTGAGCGAATTCCTCACCAAGCCCATCAACAAGCAGGAGCTCTTCACCCGGGTTCGCTCCCAGTTGCACTCCCGCTCCCTGGTGAAGCAGCTCGAAGAAGCGGACGAAAAGCTGGGAAAAGAGCCGCTCAGCTGAGCCGAGGGAGAAGAAGGCCGAGAAAAGCGACCGCTCCGGCAGGGCCCTCGAGCGGGTCCACGAGCAGGCCGTGGAGGCCCGCCGCCCGGGCTCCCGCCAGGTCTTCTTCGGGCGAGTCACCGACGTGCAGCGCCTGCGCGGGCCGGATGCCGTGGGAGCGCAACGCGAGCCGGAAAATCCGGGGGTCCGGCTTCGCGAAGCCCGCACGGCTCGACACCACGACCGAGTCGAAGTAACGCCGGAGGTCGAGAGCCTCGAGGAGACGTTCGAGTCGATGGTCGAAGTTCGAGACGATTCCCAGAACGAGCCCGTGGGAGCGCAGGGTTCGTAGGGTAGGGTTCGTCCGGGGGTGGACTTTCCACCAGCGAGGAGTCGCGAAGCCCTCGTAGAGTTCCGCGAAAAACTTCTCGAAACGCGGGAACTCGTGATCCCGGAAGACCCGCCGGACGAGGTTTTTCCACCAGTCTCGTTCGAGTCGATCGAGTTCCCTTTCGGAGGCGCCGGGGAACGCCAGGGGTGGGGCTTCTCGAAAGGACTTTCGGAATTTTCGCTCCAGGTCCTCGGGATCGGCGACCACCCCGAACCGGGAGGCTTCCCGGGCGTAAACGGTCCCGACGGGCTGCGCGAGGTCGAAAAGCGTGCCGACGGCGTCGAAGAAAACGGCCCGCACGTCCACCCGCGTCAGCTCCGGAACTCCGGTCCCTGCCAGAGCTGGACGAGCACGCCGAAAGCGCTCCGCGGCGAGAGGAAGGCGGTTTTCACGCCGCCCGGAAGCTCCGCCCGGTCCACCACCCGAACGCCGGCGGCTTCGAGCTCGGCCACGTAAGGGTCGAGCCGGTCGATGTCGATGGAGACGTGGTGGAAGCCTTCGCCTCGCCGTTCGAGGAAACGGTCGAGAAAGCTCCGTCGGCCGGGCAGGGGGGAGACGAGTTCGACCTTGTAACCGTTGACGTAGAAACTCGCGATCGAGAAAGTCCGGTCCCAGGAGAGGTGGGGTTCGCGGCGGAGCCGAAAGGGGAAGTAGCGGGAAAAGAACCCGAGTGCCCGCTCGATGTCGCGGACGGCAAGGGAGACGTGGTCCACGCGCATTCGGACCGTCTCGCCGCTTCGGAGTCGGAATTCGGCGATCTCGGGTCGCTCGGGCAGGGCCGGCTTCGGAACCTGCCAGAACTGTACGAGGACGCCGAAGGCGCTGCGGGGGGAGAGAAACGCCGTCCGGATTTCCGGGCCGGCTTCGAAACGGTCGACGATCCGGAGGCCTTCGCGTTCGAGGCTTTCCAGGTAGGGGTCGAGCCGCTCGACTTCGAGCGACCAGTGGTGGAGTCCCGGGCCGCGTCGGGCGAGAAAGCGCTCGACGAAGCTCCCGGAGCCACGAGGCTCGATCAACTCGAAAACGAAGTTCCCGACGTAGAAGTCGCACCAGAAGAAATCCGGAGTGTAGCCCGGGCGTTTTTCCGTCCGCATCACGACGGGGAAGTGGCGGCGGAAAAATCCGAGGGCTTCTTCGAGATCCGGCACGGCGATCGACACGTGGTCGACGCGCATGGGCGGAATGTCGAGCGGTTTCGTCGGCATCGGCCTTCCATCGAACCAGAAGGGCGAACCGGGGGCAACGAGCGCGGGGTTCTTTCGAGGAGCCGCCCGTTTCGTGGTAGTCTCCGGAGGCATGCCGCTCGAAAACGTCCGGATCGTCCTCGTCCGCCCCATCGAGGCGGGGAACGTGGGGGCGGTCGCGCGCATCATGAAGAACATGGGGCTCCGCGAGCTCGTTCTGGTCGAGCCGGCGCCCCTTTTCTCTCCCCGTGCTCGCTTTCGGGCCGTGCACGCACGGGACGTCCTCGATGCGGCGCGGCGGGTCCGGAGCCTCGGCGAGGCGGTTGCCGATTGCCGTTTCGTCGTGGGCACGACGGCACGTGCGGGGCGGTATCGGCGAGGGGCCCGGAGCCCGCGGGAGCTCGCGCCACGTATTCTCTCGTACGCGGCGGGGGGCCCCGTCGCGCTGGTTTTCGGGCCCGAGGACCGGGGGCTCACGAACGAGGACATCCCGTACTGCTCGGAGCTGCTGACGATCCCGGCCTCGCCGGAATACTCCTCTCTCAATCTCGCACACGCCGTCGCCATCTGTGCCTACGAGCTCTTCCTGGCTTCTCGGGAAGGAGCCTTTCGTCCGGCCGAGACCCGTCCCGTGCCGAGCGAACTGCTCGAGCGGATGTACGGCGAGCTCCGGCAGGCGTTGCTCGAGATCGGCTTTCTCCACGAGGAAAACCCCGACCACATCGTGCTGGCGCTCCGGCAGCTTTTTGGTAGAACGACGCTCGAGGAGCGCGAGGTGAGGATTTTTCTCGGCCTGGCAAGGCAGATCCTCTGGTTCGCCCGAGGGGGCAGGGAGGTGGCCGAGCGCAAGCGGGCGGCCGGGCTGCGGCTGAAGTGAGACGGGGGATCGATGGCCGAAATCGTCTCGTTTGCCGACATCCTGCGGCTGCGGAGGGAACGCAGAGCGCGCGAGCTCACGCGTCGTTGCCGGGAAATCGTGGAGCTCAACCTGCGGGCCGCGCTCGCCCTCTACGACGAGTGCCCGCCCCACGAGCGCCCGTTCCACGCACGGCGGGTACGGGTTCTCGCCGAACTCCTCGAAGCCCTGGTCGCCAGGGAGTGAAGCGACCTACTTCCAGGCGATGGTCTGCATCTCCGTGTATTCGTAGAAGCTCCAGATCCCGCCCTCTCGCCCGATCCCGCTTTCCTTGAAACCGCCGAACGGAGCGTCGAGGAGGGTCACCCCGCCGTTGATGTTCACCGTGCCGGTTCGGATCCGCTTGGCGAGCTCGATGGCCTTGGCGGTGTCGCTCGCATAGATCGCCCCCCCGAGTCCGTACGGCGAGTCGTTGGCGATCCGGATCGCCTCTTCTTCGTCTTCGAAAGGCAGGATGGCGAGCACGGGCCCGAAGATTTCCTCGCGGGCGATCGTCATGGTGTTTCTCACGTCGCAAAAGACGGTCGGCTCGAGAAAATATCCCTTCGGCCGGTCCTCGGGTCTTTTCCCCCCGGTGGCGAGTCTCGCGCCCTCTCGCTCGCCGCTACGGATGTACTCCTCGATCTTCCGCCGGCGTTCCTCCCGGATGACGGGACCGAGCAGCGTCGAGGGATCGGCAGGGTCTCCCGGTCGGACCGTGGACCGGAGGAAGTCGACGACCTTGGAAGTGAAGGTGTCGTGGAGGCGCTTCGGGACGAGCACGCGCGTGCACATGGCGCAACCCTGTCCCGCGTGGAAAAAGCTCGGGCTCGACGTCGCCATCACCCAGGCGTCGAGCTGGGAGTCGTCCAGAACGATCGCCGCCGACTTCCCGCCGAGTTCGAGGTGGACGCGCTTCAAGGTCGGCGCGGCCGCGGCCATGATTTTCTTTCCCGTGGCCGCGCTGCCCGTGAAGCTGATCTTGTCGACGAGCGGGCTTTCGACCAGCCGAGCCCCGAGTTCGGGGCTTTCCCCCACGACGAGGTTGTAGACTCCCTTCGGGAGATCGCACTCCGCGACGATTTCGGCGAGCGTGAGGTCGACGAGCGGCACGAAAGGCGAGGGCTTGACGACGACCGTGCATCCGGCGCCGAGAGCCGGCCCGAGCTTCTGCAGGGTGAGGAAGAGGGGGAAGTTCCACGCCGGCACGAGCCCGCACACGCCCACGGGCTGGCGGACGAGGAGCGCGCTCGTGACTCCGGGATACATCGGGTTGTCGAAGGTGGCGGGAGGTAGCGGCTCCTCGAACGGAAACTTGACCGCGAGCTCGGCGTAGTGGGCGAGGATGCGGATGGCGACGTCGAGCTGGATGTAGTGGGTCACGTACGTCGCCCCCGCGTTCGCGACGAGCAGGTGCCGGAACTCTTCTTTGCGCCGCTCGAGTCCGTCGACGATGCGGCGGAGGATCCGCGCACGGTCCTCCGGCGTGGTCTTGCGCCACGGGCCTTCGTCGAAAGCACGCCGCGCCGCACGGATCGCGCGATCCATGTCCTCCGGGGAAGCGTCGGGCACGTGCGCCAGGACCTCTTCGGTGGCGGGGTTCACCACGGGATAGGTCCGGCCGCCGCTCGCTTCGCGCCACTCGCCGTCGACGAAGATTCGGTACGCCTTTTTCTCGTTCATCGGACCTGCCTCGCGAAACAACTCGGGCGCATTCTTGTCCGAATGCGCGCCCGAGAAAAGTCCTCAGAATTCGACCCGCACGAGCACGTAGCCCTGGTCGTGATCCTTGAACTGGCCGAGAACCGAGCTCGTGCGGCCGAAGAGCGCGACGTAGCCTCCCTGGATCTCGATCCAGTCCCGGGGGAAGTACGAGATTCGTGGCAGCCACGCCGTGTAGTCGCCCTCGATTCCGTGGAAGCCCACCAGACGGATCCGGACGCGATCCCGCCAGAAGTTTTTTCGCACTTCCGCGGTGACCCGGGTTTCGACGTCTTCGAGCAGCAGGTCGACCTCGTTTCGCAGGATGTCGGTCTGGTTGAACTGGAGGAGAAAAAACCAGCCTTCGTAGAGGTAGTCACCGCCCACGCCCCACTCGACGCTGTCCTTCTCGACGAACGAGGGAGGGAGGCGTACCTCGACGCGCGTGGCACCGCTCGCGAAAAGCCCGAAGACTCGTTCGATTTCGCTTCGGAGTACCGCCGGGTCGCGCAAAAGAAAGCGAAGGTCGCGAACGAAGGGACGCCCCCGCACGTACGCGGCTTCGGCCCGCAGCGTGACGTCGCCGAGCGTGTAGGCCGCGTCGCCCCCCCACGCCTCCACACGGCGGAAGACGGGCTCGATGACGTTTCGCGCGGTCACGAGCGAGGGGTCGAAGGACGGGAGACCCTCGGGCAGGGACGCTTCGGAGCGCAGCGCAACGGCAGGGCGGTTGTCGAAGCCGCGGAAGAAGTAGAGCGCGAAGTCCACCCCGCGGGTGAAACCGGAAAGTCGGAGACCGAAGCTCCCGTTCTCCAACGTTCGCGCGGGAGGGGAAACGTTCCGCACCTGGAGTTCGAGCGGTATCTCGAGCGCCGGGGAGGGCGAGCCGTCGGGCAGGGAAAAAAAGCCCGGGGGCAGGGAAAAGGCCTGCCGCGGTTCGGCGGCCGGGGGGAACCAGCGGCTTCCGGGCCTCGGGAGGCGGAAGGGCACGTAGGCCGGTACCCAGGCGAGGACGACACGCGTTTCTTCGGGAAGCCAGGAGCGGGTGGGGAAGGCGTAGTCGAAGCTCAACGCGGGCACGCCGATCTTCCGCTCCTCGGCTTCGCGCAGGACGGGGTCGTCGAAGCGGCGGGGATTCAGGAGGTCGTTGGGCTGCTCGCGGTCGAGCTTCCCCCAGAAAAACTTCTGCTTTCCGGCGCGTACCAGCAGGGCGCCGAACCGGAAATCCAAAAACGCCTCGTCGATGTCCACGCTCGGGTCGAGGTCCTGGAAGGCATCGTCCAGGTCGAAGATTCCCCCGCCCGTGGCACCACCGACGGGACCGCCGTGGGAGACGACCGTCGTCGAGTCGAACGAGAGCCACTCGGCCCAGTCGACGCCCACACGGAGGCGCAGCCGCTCGAGTGTGCGGTCTTCGGGCGTCGCCTCGTCGACCTCGAAAACCTCGCGGAACTCGAGCGTCCCGTCCAGGTCTACGGTTTTCCCGCCCACGGTCGCCCGGAAGGCCAGGCTTTCGCTCGCGCCGAGAAAGGGCAAGAAGAGAAAGACGGCGAGCCAGGCGGCGGATGCGGATCGGGACGAGACCGCAGGGAACGCGACTCTAGAATTCTTCCTCCCCATCGTTCCCCGTGTCGGGAGTCTCGGTCGGGATCGCGACGGGAGGGGGAATTTCCCCGCCTACCTCGATGTCCTCTTCGCCGCACCCCGCCACTCCTCCTCCCAGAAAGCCCACGAAAGCGGCCACCCGCAGGCCTGCAAGGCCTGCACGGACCCACCGGATCGCTGCCCCACGCATCGTCTTCGTCTTCTCTCGGGTGGACCGCGCTCGCTTACCGAGGCCATCCGCGGCTGTCAACCGCAGCTCGCGGAACGTGTCCCACCCCCGCTTCCGTCGTCCGGCCGAAAGGGCGGCGGCACCCCGACGCCACGAGCTTTGCGGGGTCTCCGGGATTCCGCCAAAATCGCCCGCGTGAAATCCGCCTTCCAAGCACGGCTGGTCAACGGTCCCTTCGGAGACCCGGGGCTTTTCGTGGCTCTCCGCTGGACGGGAAAAGCGCTTCTTTTCGACCTCGGCCGTCTCGATCGTTTCCCGGCCGCCGAGCTACTCAAGGTCCGCGCCGTTTTCGTTTCCCACACGCACATGGACCATTTCATCGGATTCGACCACTTCCTGCGCCTGTTTCTCGCGCGGGAAAAACGGGTCGACCTCTACGGCCCCTGGGGGATCGTCGAGAACGTCGCCGGCAAGCTCCGGGGCTATACGTGGAACCTCGTGGAGAGCTATCCCCTCGTCCTCGACGTCCACGACGTGGGACGCGACCGCGTGCGGCGGGTCCGCTTCGCGGCCCGGAAAGCGTTCGCGGCGGAAGAACTGGACGTCGTCCCCTTCGAGGGCACGCTGCTGCGGGAACCCGGATACCGCGTGCGAGCCACGCACCTCGACCACCGGATCGACTGCCTGGCTTTCGCGCTCGAGGAGGACACGCACCTCAACGTGCGCACCGACGAGCTCGCGCGGCTCGGCGTGCCTCCCGGTCCCTGGCTCAACCGCCTGAAGGACGCGGTGCGCAAGGGGGAAGCCCCCGAGACCGAAATCGTCGCCGAATGGACGAAGGAAGGGAGGAAAGAAAAGAGGACGTTCCGCCTCGGAGAGTTGCGGGATCGGCTCTTGCGGGAGACGCCGGGCCAGAAAATCGCCTACGTGACGGACGCGCTCTTCTCGGAAGAAAACGTGGCGCGGGTCGTCGAGCTCGTGCGCGGGGCGGACCTCTTTTTCTGCGAATCGCTCTTCGTCGACGCGGACCGGGAGCAGGCCACTCGTCGCTACCACATGACGGCCCGGCAAGCCGGCACGCTCGCGCGGCTCGCCGGAGTCCGGCGGCTCGAAGTGTTCCACTTCTCCCCGCGGTACGACGGAGAGCCCGAGCGGCTGAGGAACGAGGCGCAGGCGGCCTTCGATGGCACGCTCCCCGAAGACGTCCCTGTCCGAGGACGCGCGTAAGCGGATCGACGGCGCACGCGTGGCCCGTCTCGCGACGAGCTCCCGCCGGGGCGAGCCGCACGTGGTTCCCCTGTGCTTCGCGCGATCGGGCCGGCGCATCTACTTCGTCGTGGACGAAAAACCCAAGCGGACCCGCACCGGCCTGCGCCGGCTGCGGAACATCGCGGAGAACCCCCGCGTCGCCTTCCTCGTGGATTTCTACGACGAGGACTGGGATCGGTTGGCGTACGTGCTCGTTCGGGGGCGGGCCGCTCCGGTCCGCGAAGCGCGCGAGTGGCGGCGGGCCGTGGCTCTTCTCCGACGGCGCTACCCGCAGTATCGGCGCATGCCGCTCGAGTTCTCCCGCAACCCGGTCGTTCGGATCGAAGTGGAAAAGGTCCACACCTGGAGCGCCGGAGGCCCGAAGACGGGCGAGGCTCCTCGCGCACGCGCGCGGGCGAGGCGAGGGGAGAAGGAGTCGCTTCCGCGTTCTCGCCGCAGGAGGACGGCCAAGACCGTGGAGCCGAAACCGCCCTAGGTGTCGAGCAGCACGGTGAGCGTGCGCTTTTTCAGCGCTTCTTTCCATGCCGCCTCGATGTCTTCGCGCTCGAGGCTTCGCACCGTGCGTTCGATGGATTCGGGCGAAGGAAGCCCCGTGAGAGTTCCCTCGGCGTGGGCGAGGGCTCGTTCGAGACGGTTCTCGGCGAGCGAAGCGTAGCGGTAGCGGAGCTTCTTGCGGGCGCGCTGCAGCGCGTCGGGGGAGAAGCCCTCGGTCACCGAATGTTCGAGGACCTCCGAGACCACGCGATGGAGCCGGTTTCCCTGGCCGCGGCCGGCGCTGGCGCCGAGGATGGCGACGGCCCAGTCGGGACCCCACTCGAAATGGCTCGAGACGTCGTACCCGAGACCGTGGCGCTCCCGTACGGCCTGGAAGAGCTCGCCGTCCGGGTCGCTCCCGATCAGGTCGAGGGCCACGGCCGTGGCCACGAGTTTGCGCGGGACGAGGGGGAGTTCGATCATCTTCACGATGTAGGAGTGGGAGGCTCCCGAGCGGCGGATCCGGCAGAAACCCGACCGCCCGGGGCGCACCGGAGGGGGCAGGGGGGGCGGGGCGTGGTCGTCGTGCCGGAAGATCCTGCGAACCTGCGCGATCACGGTGGATCGGGAAGCCCCGCCCACGACCGCGAGTACGGCGTTGCGGTGGACGAAGTGCTTCCGCAGAAAAGCCGTGACGTGCCGGGGTCGCAGCGCCCGGACACTCCGGACGGTGCCGCAGACCGGGTGGGAAAGCGGGCCCCGGAAGAACTGCTTCCAGGCCTGGAGGTACGCGTATTCCACCGGGCTGTCGAGTCGCCCCCGGATCTCGTCGAGCACGACGCGCAGCTCCTTGCGCAGGCGGGCCGGGTCCACGGTCGTCCGGTAGAACTGCTCGGCGAGCAGCTCGAGTGCCTCGCCCACGTCGGAGTTGAACACCTCGAACGTGATGGCGATGTCTTCGTGGCCCGTGTCGGCGTTGTGCTCGCCACCGAGCTCGGCGGCCCGCCGGTTGAGGGCGAGCTGGTCGATCGAGCGCGTTCCCTGGAACAGCATGTGTTCGGCGACGTGGGCGACGCCCGGGTGCCGGCCGTCGAACCGGGAGCCCGCGCGCACGCCGAGGGCGATGGCCGTGAGCGGTCCCGGGATGTGCTCGTACACGATCCGAAGGCCCATGTGACGGGCGCGGAAAAGTTTTCGGGTCGCCATGGTGTCTCGTCCCTTCCTTGGCTTCCGGGAAATTCAGCCCGCCCGGACGAAGGAGAGCGCGCGGTCGTGTTCTCCTTCCCCGATCAGACCCTCGTCGCGGAGACCTCGGAGGAGCTCCTCGACGCGAAAGAGCCTGTGGACACGGATGCCCTCCCGGGCGAGGGCCTCTCCGCGGTCCCGGGATCGGTCCACCACGACCAGGAGATCTTCGACGACGAGCTCGGCGGAGCGGAGGGCGGCGAGAGCTTCGAGTTTGGCTCCGCCGGTGGTCAGCACGTCGTCGACGAGAAGGACGCGTTCTCCCGGTGCGTGGACCCCTTCGACCGCCCGTCCCGCCCCGTACTGCTTGGTTTCCTTGCGCGGGTAGATGGCCGGGAGATTGCCCTCGAGGGCCATGGCCACGGCGATGGGCAGTCCTGCGTAGGGGATGCCTGCGATCCGGTCGAAGGTGATCCCGCGACTTTTTTCGACCAGCATCCTGCCCACGCGACGGAGCACGTCCGGGTAGGACACGAGGAGCCGGAGGTCCAGGTAGAACGGAGAGACTCGGCCGTCCTTGAGCTGGAAGTCGCCGAACCGCACGGCGCCGGCCTGGAAAAGTTCTCGGGCGAGCTCTTGCATGCGGAGGTTCCGAGCCTCAGGTACCTTACCCGCGGGGATTCTGGCAAGGCAGGGGTCGGCATGGCAAGAAAAAGGGTGCCCTCGTACCGAGCGGAAAGGGCGCTGCTTTTCTGCGCACTCGCGCTGGTCTTCGGCAGCGTGGCCGGTGTCGCCGAGTCACGTTTTCCGGAGCGAGTGGCCGCGGATTTTTGCGAGCAGGACGGCTTCGGGGCGAGGCTCGCGCCGTCGGGTTGGAGAAAGCTCGCGCCGTACGTCGGCTGGGAGGTCGAGCCGGCGTGGGACGAGATCGTCGTGGTGAGCGGTTACGAGGTGCAACCGGCACGCTCCACGGACGCAGAGGCGACCGTTCCCGTGCGTTATTCGGTCCTGGCCCGGGTCGGGGGGCGAGGCGTCGTGGAAAAAGCGGAAGAAGAAACCCTCGAGCTCAGGCTCCTGCGGCTCGAAGGAGAATGGCGGATCGTCGGTCCTCCGCATCCTCCTCACCTGTTCGATCACGTCGTCGACCGTGCCGAACTGGCCTCCTCCCTGAGCCCGGAGGCGGACGCCTACCTTTCCAATTCCAAGCTTCTCTGGCAGCTTCTGCGCGGCGCGGGCTGGGATGTCCCCTACCGTCCCACGCGGGAACTTCTCGGGGCCGGCGAGTTTTTCGCCGTGGCCGTTCCCGCGGTGGGGGACCTGGTGCTTTACCTTCGGAAGGGCGTCCCCTACCATGCGGGCGTGTACCGGGGAGACGGACAGGTGGTTTCCGCGACACTCACCGAGGGCGTGATTCGTGCGGATCTCAACGCTTTTCCGGGCGAAGTCCGCTACCTGCGCATCTTCGCGGACACGCCACGAATCGCGGCGGAAACCGAAACTTCCCGAACCGTCCCGACGTTGAAGGAAAAGGACCGTCCCACGCCGGGCGCGGGTTCGGAGCCGCAAAGCGGAAAGGACGAGTCCGGGAGGTGAACATGCGAAGGTTCGTGTTTTTCGGCCTGGTGGCGGTGCTCGCCCTCGGTTGCGTGAGCAAACCCGTCGTCGCCCCGAGGGCCGTCGTGCCGGAAGTCGTGCCGTCGGAAATCCGGGTCTCGGCGACGGCGGCCAAGCCCTTCGGAGACATCGTGCCGGTGGCGGTGGGGATTTCGAACGGTTCGGACGAGGAGTACATCGTCCACGAGGAGAGGGTGTTCGCCCTCGACGAAGCCGGTCGGCAGATCGCCCCGTTGCCGGTCGAGGAGGCGATCCGGCAGGCCGGAGGCGCCACGGCGCTCGCCGCCGGCTTGCGCGGGGCGGGAGCGGGAGCACTCATGGCCGGAGCACTCGGGGCCGCTACGGGTGCTGTCGTGGGCGCCGCGGGCGGTAAGCCCGGCAAGGGAGCGGCCATCGGTGCGGGCGCGGGAATGGCTACGGGTGCGCTCGGTGGCTTTTTCGAGTCGAAGGCGAAGACCGAGGCCGAGACCCGACAGCAAATTTACGCGCTGGCTCTCGGGGAGAAGGTCCTGAAGCCCGGTCTTCCGGTGAGCGGCTTCGTCTTCTTCCCGAAGGGCAACTACACCGGAATTCGCGTTCTCGCGCTCAACGCGAAAACGAAGGCCGTCGAGAAAATCACGGGACCGCTCATGCCCGCGGAGTGAGGGGTTCGGAAGTGGAGAAGGTCCGCAAGTCCGAGCAGGAGTGGCGCCGGCTTCTCACGCCCGAGGAGTACGCCGTCTGTCGCGAGAAGGCCACCGAAAGGCCGTTTTCCGGTCGGTACGTCCACCACAAGGAGCCCGGGGTCTACTGCTGCGTCGCTTGCGGCGCCGAACTCTTTTCCTCCGAGACGAAGTTCGACTCGGGGACGGGTTGGCCGAGCTTCTGGGCTCCGGCGCGCGAGGACGCCGTCGCGACGGCCCTCGACACGAGCCACGGAATGGTCCGGGTGGAGGTTCTGTGTGCCCGCTGTGATGCGCACCTCGGCCACGTGTTCGACGACGGGCCGGAGCCCACGGGCAAACGATACTGCATCAATTCGGTGGCACTCCGGTTCCGGCCGGCGGAGGAAGTCGGAGTGGGGAAGGAGAGATGACGGCGATGGTCGCGGGCGGGCTCGTGGGTCGCGTCGTGCTTTTGGCGTTGCTTTCTCTGGCCGTCTCGGCCCCCGCAGGCACGGCGGAAAGTTCGCGGAAGGAGAAACATCCCGTGGTCAGGATGAAAACTTCGATGGGAGAAATCGAGATCGAGCTCTATCCGGACAAAGCTCCCAAAACGGTCGAAAACTTTCTCCGTTACGTCCGCGAGGGCTTCTACGACGGCACGATTTTCCACCGGGTCGTCCCGAACTTCGTCGTGCAGGGGGGCGGCTACGACGCCGAAATGCACCGGAAGCCCACGCACGGGGCCATCCCGAACGAAGCCGACAACGGGCTCGGGAACGAGAAAGGAACGATCGCCATGGCCCGGACCTCGGACCCGCACAGTGCCACGTCGCAGTTCTTCATCAACACGAAGGACAACCCCTTCCTCGACCACAAGGACAAGACACCGCAGGGTTGGGGCTACACCGTTTTCGGGCGCGTCGTGAAAGGAATGGACGTGGTCGAGAAAATCGGAAAAGTTCCGACCACCCGTCGCGCCGGGATGGCCGACGTGCCCGTGGAGCCCGTCGTCATCGAGAAAGTCGAGCTCGTGCAATGAGGCGACCGCCCCTTCAAGGGGCGGCTTCGGTGCGGGAGCGGGCGGATTCGACGACGCTCCGGGGCACGGGGTCCCACCGCCGGGCTCCCCGGCGAAAGAGGGCCGGGAAGAGCTCCTTCAGCAGGAAGACCCAGCGCAAGGACGGCGGTACCGTCGCCTCGTAGCGGCGCTTTTCGATGCACGCGAAAACCGCTTCCGAGACGATCCTCGGCGGATATTTCTTCCCGCGGTAACGGACGGGTGCTTCCTCCGCAGCTTTCTCCCAGATTTCCGTGTCGATCGGTCCCACGTGAACGACCGCGGGGTGGATGTTCGAGCCCTCGAGATCGAGCCAGAGTCCTTCCGTGAAACCGGTGAGCGCGAACTTGGAAGCGGCGTAGACCGTTTCCCGGGGCGGCGGGATTTTTCCGGCTCCCGAGGAAATGTTGACGATGAACCCCTCTCGCTGCCGGAGCATGACGGGGATCGCGGCGATCGTGAGGTAGGCCGGAGCCAGGAAGTTGACCGCCATCGTGCGCGCGACGTCGTCGAACGTCACGTCGTAGATCTGTTTGTGCTTGGGCATGCCGGCGTTGTTCACGAGAATGTCGAGCCGGCCGAAAGCCTCGACGGTACGCCGGACGGCCTCGCTGGCGGCTTCTCTCTCGGCGAGGTCCGCTGCGAAGACCCCGGCCCGCACGCCCCTGGACCGGCAGATCTCCGCCACTTCCTCGAGCAAGGCTCGCCTCCTCGCGACGAGGAAGAGGTCGGCCCCTTCCTCGGCGAAGTCGAGCGCGAGCTGGCGTCCGATTCCCGAAGAGGCGCCCGTCACGAGAACCGAGCGGCCCCGGAACTTTTTCCTTCGGTCTTTCGGCGACACGAGATCGTTTCTAGCTCCGGGTCGTTCGCAGGGAAAGCGACGAGCCCGAGGAGGTGAGAAGTTCTTTCGCGCGACGCAAGAATTTCTTTCCCGACGCGGTGCGTCTTGCCCCGGTACGCACCCGTGCTAGGTTCGTCCCGGCCGGGGGAGGCATGCCCCACGTCTTTCATCCGAGCACGAACACGATCTCCCGTGTGAGCGTGTTCGGGGCGGTTTTCTTCGTCCTCGGGGCGGCGTGGATCGCCGCGGTCGTGGACCGCTCCAGTTACGTGACGGGCGCCGGAGTCGCGAGAAGCCAGCCCGTGCCGTTCAGTCACAAACACCACGCGGGCGAGCTCGGGATCGATTGCCGTTACTGCCACACGTCCGTGGAAGAAGGTCCGTTCGCGGGGATCCCTTCCAGTGCCCTCTGCATGCATTGCCACTCGCAGATCTGGGCCCGGAGTCCCGTCCTCGAACCCGTGCGCGAGAGCTTTCGGGGAGGCGAGCCGCTCCGGTGGGTGCGCGTCCACGACCTTCCGGATTTCGTCTACTTCGACCACAGCATCCACGTGCACAAGGGGATCGGTTGCGTCACCTGCCACGGGCCGGTCGCGCGG